>JAQGHW010000957.1 GCA_028291505.1 Rhodopila sp.
CGCCGTTTCCACATCGGGGAGCGCGAACCGCTGGGTGACGATGATTTCGGCCTGTTGGTCGAAGATCGTTTCGGCCGTCGCTACCCGGATATCGAAGCCGCCGGCAACCGCGGGGTGGTGCAATGGCTGCAGCAGCCGGATATAGCCGCACGGCGTCGGGAATCCGACGTCAAAACGTTCCGGCAGGATGGCGATGCGGGGTTTGGGTTGCCTGCCGCGTTTCATTGGCTGTGGCTGAGCAACCCGCACAAGATAATTTGTTGCGTAATAGTCTGCGACAGCCGGGCGTATCGGCGCGTCAACCGTCGGGACGCTATGGACTGTGTCCGCCAGAGCTTCCCGGATCTCGTCGAACACCTTGATCCAGCCCAACGGCGAAGTGGCGATATCGACCAGCCAGGTGAGCGGCCGCTCGGCAAGCCGTTCTGTGTGAGCACCAATCCGTGTCGCGGCAATCGGGCTTCCGGCATTAATTGCAGCACTCAGCGTGTAGCTGAACGTTTCGGGCCAAACGGCGGGAAACCATATCAGATGCGGCCCGATTGCTTTGATCAAGGAAGCAAGATCAGCCTCTTCGTACCGTCCAGTGACCTTCATCCGCTTCAGGGCGGTCGCGGAGAATTCACCATCGGTATGGCCGATGAGGTGGATCTCCGTCGTCTGCGGATCGATCAGTTCGGCGACTCCGGCAACGGTTCGCCCACCCTTGTGATCCACCAGTGTGCCAAGAACCGCAATCTTCAAAACTCCCTTGTGCAGCGGCACGGTATGCAGCGGCCACGGGCCAGCCGCGACCGGTTCGTGGGGCGCGAATACCGCATTGGCGGCCAGACCGTGTCGCTCCAGCCGCGCGAGCACGTCGAGGCTGGGACAAAACACCCGAGCCGCTTCCTTGAACTGCCACGCCTGTTCCGCTCGCCAGGTCACGATGTCCCGTGCGCCATGGGAACTGCGGTGCGCGATACAGGCGTTGCAGCCAGCGACATCAGGCTCCCCGCAATACTGGCTGTGACGCCAGGGCAGCAGATTTATCTGCGGACAGATCCCGTAGTAGTCGTGGACGGTGACCTCGAACGGTAGCTGCAGCCGGTGGATCAGTGCACGAATATCCATATTCATTCCAAGAAGGTGATGAATATGGATGCGCGACAGGTTCATCGACCGCAATACCAGGACCAGGTCGTCGATCCGTTCGGCCGGCAATGTCAGCGCCGGGTGGTTGGGCAGGGACAGCACCGACAAGGCCATGCCGCGATCCGTCGCTTCAAGCAGCAGGAAGCGCGCCTGATCCCGAAGCTGCTCCACCAAGCCATTGATGTGGCGGCGAACACCCCCGCCCAGTTCATGCGCGATCATCAGGATCACCGGCAGGCCCGATTGCCGGAACAACGCGGCGGTCACGGCGAATCGGAACGGAACGACCGCACCGGAGCCGACATGGCGCGCTATGTCATGTTGATAGTTGGGATATCGTTCTAGAATCGATTTCATGGCCTGCGCGGAAAGCTTGTTCGCCCGGTCGCCAAAGCTGACCGAGCCTTTATGGTAGACAAAGGTGTCGCAGGCCAGGCTGTGCCGCCACCCCCGGTCGCTGGCGCGCAAGCAGAAGTCGTTCTCTTCGCCGTATCCGACGGGAAAACGCTCCGCGTCGAAGGTACCCACCTCCTCCAAGGCTTTGCGGCGGATGTACATGCAGAAGCCGACGGTCGTCGGGACATCCACAGCGCGCCCAGCATTCACCGTCTGGCAGACATGGTCGATCTCCGACACAGGCAAACCAAAGGCAAGGGGACCACCTTCATTGGCAGGGTAGCCGCAGATCGTGGCGTTATTGGAAAACGGCGATACCGTGGCGATGCGCCGCTGAGCATATGCCTGGGCGGTCAGCCGGCTCAGCCAGTTTGGCGGAACCTCGGTGTCGCTGTTGAGCAAAACCACGTCGTGGGAGCCGGCTTCCTGCATGCCTCGATTGACGGAAGCAACGAACCCGACATTGCGTGGGTTCCGGACCAGGTGGATCTGCCGTTTTTCAGCCAAACCCCGAAGCCATGCGGATAGTTTCGGGTCCGGCGAGCGGTCGTCGACGACGATGATTCGGCCCAGTGGTTTTCCTGTATTCGCCAGCACCGACGCGATGCAGAGCCGGGTTTCCTCCAGGCCGCGATAGACCGGAATGATCACGTCCACCACGACTTTTCGTGGCAACGGCGGTGCTGCGTTCGGGGATGGCAGGTAGTCCTGGATGTCGATGGGCTTCTCGGTGGCAAAACCGAGCGCCTGGCCGGTCCTGATATGGTAAAGCAACGGATTGGCGGCGGCTTTCGGATGCTGATTGGCATACCACGCGGCATCGAAATGGGGGTGCGGGTTACGTAACGCCGGTGCACCGGTCTGAAGATAGTGCAGCAGCGGATGCTCTCCGCTGGCATTCACGTCCGGGTAGCGTTGGCTATACCAGGCGCCGTCGAAGAACCTGTTGGGATCGCGTCTTTCGGCGATTCCGTGCCGGATGAAATGCCGCAGCGGCTCCAGATCCCCGGCGAGGATGTCGGGGTTGCGCGCCAGATACCAGTCGGAGTCGAAAAATCCCGCCATCGCGCGCATCGCTGCGGCCTCCCGCGGATCTTCGTGCTCCGGTTGCCTTGAGGTCTTTGCCATAGCCTAGGAACCCATCGTCCGGGACCGGCCGAACAGGCGGCTGAAAAAGCCCCCTGCCGTCGGCCGAACCCGCGATGCGCCATGCTCCGCCGGGGTGAGGCGGAATCGGTCGGGTCCCTCGCTCATCGCGCTTTCGGTTTCCGAGCGGAACTGGCGCAGTTCGTTGTCCTCGCCCCATGGGGATCGATAGCCTTGCTGTCCCATGATGCCGCGCGCGAGTTGCAGATTGCGTTCTTCTTGCTCCTTTTCGTAGAAGCTCTGGCTGCTGACCACGTTGAGGTCGCCTTTGATCAGGTTGTACGTGACCACTTCTTCGCCATTGACCCGCTCGTCTGTGCCGCCGTAGCCCACCCGAACCAGCCGGCGCGTATGTTCCACGTGTTCATGCCCATATCCCCTGAACCGCGGGTCGAAATATCCGCCGAATGTCAACGCCGCCTGGGAATAAGAGGAGCATTGCGCGGTTACCATTCTGCAGCGTACGGGGTCATCGACTGTTCCGGTACCGGATAAAAAATGCTCGTGCATCCAATCTCCGGCAAAGTTGGTGTGCCCCCAGCGCTGGGCGGCTTGCATCCACGCCGCTTCCCATCCCGCCCGGTTCGGTCTTGTGTCGTCTTCCAGCATGATCACCGTCTCGCAGCCCAGCATGTGCGAAAGCAGAAACAAGGCGCGATTCTTGTTCCAGGCGATCCCCATGTTGACCCCTGTGATCACCGGCACCTGCTTGTCACGGAGCATCGACAGCGTCCCGTCCGTGGACCCATCGTCGGCGACCACCAGCGCGGCATTGGGCTGGCGTGTCAGGGCTCGCACCTGATCGACGGTGTCGCTTAGGATCTCCTTGCGGTTATACGTGACGATCCCAATACCGACCGTGAAGGACATTGTTCGCTCTCGACAATCCAGGGTTGTCCTATACGGCAGAGGCTTACGATCCAACAAGCAACAAAGTGCCAGAACCAAGACGCCTTATGGCCCCATAAGCAACAAAGTGCCGGCGCCGGCAGCGAGCAGTAGAATTGGGTTGACTTCCGTCAAACTAAACGCCGCGGTGCTAACGATCGTTATGCCCCACGGCAGCGATCCATGTTCGGTTCCCCGCATCAGCGACAGGCCGCTGGCGAAGGTCAGCCCGACAGCGACTGGGGCAAGGGCGCGCTCCACGACGGCCCGCCATGCCGAACGGGCGGCCCGATGCCAGTACTTCGCGACGATATGCACCGCCAGGCAGGACGGCGCGAACATCGCCGCGAAAGACACCGCCGCACCGACCATTCCGGCTGCTTTCAGCCCGACCAGCACGACGATCAGCGATCCCGGACCAGGCGCCGCGCGGGAGATCGCGAAACTATCGAGAAACTCCCGTGCCGTTAGCCAATGGTAATGATCGACCGCGGCGCGCTGCATATCCGGGATCACGCCGGCGCCGCCGCCGAAGGCCAGCATCGAAAGGCCGGCGAACAGGCCAATGAGTTGGAGAAGCACCAAGCTCATCGCGGGCGCGTGAGCCAGGCGAGCAGCAGGCTGATCGGCAACATCACCAGCAGCACATGCACCAACGGGAAGCCGAACACGCCGATCGACAGCGTGACGATGGCTGTTACGGCGATTGGGATCGGACCGCGAATGTTGCGTTGTGCCAATCGCACGCCGGTGCCTAGATTAAGCCCGATCGCGACAGCGCCCATCCCACCCAGCGCCAGGCTGACCCGTGCGCCCCCGGTGGTTTCCTGGCTATGCAGGTACAGCACGCCAAGCACCAGGACGATGGCAACGGGCAGCGCCGTCAGCCCGCAGAAGCAGGCGATCGCCCCCGCCGCGCCGCGCATCTGCGTCCCGATGAACACCGCCAGATTGACGTTTGTGGCACCCGGCACGAGCTGAGACAGTGCGTACCCGGACAGAAATTGCTGGTCGTCCAACCAGCCGCGCCTCTGCACGACCTCCCGCCGCGTCCAGGCAGCCAGACCGCCGCCGAAGCTCATCATGCCAATGCTGACGAAGCTGACGAAGAGCGACGCCAATGATGGCTGGTCAAACGATTCAGAACCTGGCCGATTTCTCATCGGTGCATTCAAGCCTGTCCGGTGTAGGCTGGACAGAGGGAACACGAGGAGGCGACGAATGGAGTATCGTGGATTGGGACGAAGCGGCTTGAAGGTTTCGCCGCTATGCCTGGGCACGATGATGTTCGGGGGTGCCACGAATGATGCGACGGCGGCGAGAATCGTGGACCGGGCGAAGCATGAAGGGGTCAATTTCATCGACTCCGCGGATGGCTACAACGGGGGCAAGTCCGAGGAGGCCGTTGGCCAGGCAATCCGCGAGCACCGGTCCTGGTGGATCCTGGCGACCAAATGCGCCAACCCGACCGGGCCGGGGCCGAATGCGCGCGGTCTGTCTCGCCGCCATGTTCAGCACGCCGTCGAGGCGAGTCTGCGACGCCTGGGTGTCGAGGAGATCGACGTCCTCTATCTGCACAAGGAGGATCACACGACCCCACTGGCGGAGACCGTGCATGCGCTCGGCGACCTGATCCGGTCTGGGAAAATTCGCTATTTCGGGGTCTCCAACTACCGAAGCTGGCGCGTCGCGGAGATCTGCCGGCTTTGCGACGAGGCTGGGATCGACCGTCCGGTGGCGAGCCAGCCGTTGTACAATGCCCTGAACCGGGAAGTGGAAACCGAACATCTGCCCGCCTGCAGCTACTTCGGCTTGGGTGTGGTTCCGTACAGCCCCCTGGCGCGCGGCATTCTGACGGGGAAATACGTCCCCGACGTTCCGCCGGCGGCGGGAACGCGTGCGGGTCGCCAGGATCGCCGGATGCTCGAATCGGAGTGGCGTTCCGAAAGCCTCCACATCGCGCGCGAGATCGCTGAGCACGCTCGGGCCAAGGGCGTGTCGCCCGGCCAGTTCGCGATGGCCTGGGTGCTGAATAACCGGTTCGTAACGGCGGCGATCGGCGGCCCCAGAACCGAGGAGCAGTGGGAAGATTACCTCGGCGCGTTGTCCTGCCGGCTGGATCAGGCGGACGAGGCTTTGGTCGATCGGCTGGTTTCACCGGGCCATCCGTCCACCCCCGGCTACAACGATCCGGCCTATCCGATCGAGGGGCGGTTGCCGCGAGGTTGAAAGCGGTCTGTTGTCGCGAGGAGTTGGTCGCCTAACCGCTGCGGGCGGACGGCCCGGGGAAAGCCGCGCCCAACATCGCGTTTTTGCAGCCATTCGATATCGTGGACGACGGAGGTGATTCGTGGCCATGGTCGCCGTCCATCGTCGTAGTCGTTCCCGCCTTGGACACGGACGGGTTGTTGGTATAAACGAGCGCGTGGTGGACGTGCGCTGGGGTGTCGCAAGCTCGGGCCGACTACCGACCGAAGGACCTGAACCGACAAGCCTGCAGCGAGCCTAAGAGAGTGAGATAGCCTGGACGACGCCGCGTTGACGTATTGAAAAACGGAAAGTCCCCGTAGCTCAGCAGGATAGAGCACAAGATTCCTAATCTTGGGGCCGTGCGTTCGAATCGCGCCGGGGACGCCAATTAAATCTGTCGGTTACATATGGAATCGCGGCTGCAAATTCAAAGCCCGATGCGTATCCCGTCGTGCCGCCATCGGTTGGTCGAATCAGCGGGCCGGCTATCCACGCCAGTGGCGACACGCCCGGAATTCGCTGGGCCGCGGCAACTTCGTTTCCGGTTACCCAGAAGAGGCTTAGTACCCGTTTGGCGCCGTCATCCGAAGTCGGTGGTCAGTTCGGCCCTGGTCGCCTCACTCACCACCGTCATGTGCCGATAATTGGGGTGGGTGAAGCCCAGGATAACCTCGGCATTCGATGATGAAAATGCTGCAATCTGATCCGCCGTGAACGGGAAATGCACGAACTGAACCGACGACGCCTTGCCCGCGGCGGAGGTGCGATCCGCATCGGCTTCCGGCTTCCCGGCGATCGTCTCGCCACCGACACGGAGGAACGCGGTCTCCTCGATCCCGCCCAGCCCGTCCAGGATGCGTTTGCGCCGGATCGGATCGTCGATCTCGATCATGAATGTCGCGGTCAGTTCGGATCCGTTCGGTACGAGCGGATTATAGGCCTCTAGTTCACCGGGGATCTGTTCGGCGCCGCCTTTTTCGATAAAGACCATTTCCTGCACCTGAAGCCACATGGTCTCGTAACATTCGAAATAGAACGTGATGTACGGTCCGACATCGACCCGCCTGTGCCGTTTCTTGTCCGTTATCTTCCTGCGCCATTCCATGCGGGTTCTGGCGTACTCGGCGTTGGGTATGATGTCGGCTTCGGTCAGCGTTCGCTTGGCCATGGCAACCTCGTGCATTACGCGCTGCCTTCGTAGGCACGCGCCAGGATCTGGATTGGGTGAGTCACCAGTGTGGGTTTTGCTTCGTCACCGCCAAGACGCTCGATGCCCTGCTGGATATGAACACCGGCCAGGGGACATTCGGACATCACGAAACCGGCGCCGTTCTGTGCGGCCTGCCGGGCGATCGGCGCGCCTACTTTCATGCCGACCTCGAAGAATTCTTTCTTGAAGCCCCAAGATCCACCGTGGCCAGAACAGCGCTCGATCACCTTGACCTTGGCCTGGGGCACCAGACGCAGCATCTCGGCCGCCTTCTGCCCCATGTTTTGCGCCCGCGCGTGGCAGGCCATGTGCACCGTCATCGAGGTGGCCATCGGCGCGAGACCAGGCGCCAGCCCGACCTTACGAGCGATATCGACGACGTATTCGCTGATGTCGAACGTTGACTTGGACAGGGCCGCGACATCGGGATCCTCGGGCAGGATCAGCGGCCACTCGAATTTCAGCATCAGCGCGCAAGACGGCACCAGGGCGATGACGTCGTAGCCCTTGGCGATCCAGTCCTTCATCGCCAGCGCGACCTGATGGGCGTTGTCGGCGACCTCGCCGATACGGCCTTGCTCCAGCAGCGGCATGCCGCAGCAGCGCGGGTACACCACCTGGGTTTCGACGCCGTTCCGCGCCAGCACAGCCCTTGTAGCCATCCCGACATCCGGCGCGTTGTAGTTGCCGAAACATGTCGCGTAGAGCACCGCCTTGCGGCCGAACGCCGGGGCATCCCGGTTCAGCACCGGCGTTTGCGCCGACAGATTGATCAAGGAATGACCGGAGTATTTCGGCAATGTCGCATCGGGATGCAGCCCGGCGGCCGAACGCAGGATCGGCCCCACCGTCTTGTTGTCGCGGCTGGTCGCCCAATTGGCCACCGGAGCGACGAGCCCCGCCAACGCGCCGTTGCGATCCGTGGCCGCGAGTTGCTTGTCGGCGAAACCGATCTTCCCCTGGTTCTCCTCCATGGCGCGGTAACGCAGCATCAGGTGTGGAAAATCGAGGTCGAACTCGTGCGGAGGGACATACGGGCACTTTGTCAGGAAACACATGTCGCACAGCGTGCAGGCGTCGACGACAGACTTGAAATTCTTCGGATCGACGCTGTCCAGTTCCTGGGTCGGCGCTTCGTCGATCAGGTCGAACAGGCGGGGGAACGAGTCGCACAGACTGAAACAACGGCGGCAAGTGTGGCAGATGTCGAAGACCCGCTCCAGTTCCTTCTCAACCGCGGCCGGGTCGGTGAAAGCAGGGTCCTGCCAGGCGATCGGGTGACGTGTCGGCGCCTCCAGGCTGCCTTCTCGCATAATTGGTCTTTCAGTAAGAGATTCTCTCCCTGTCGGCGCGAAGGTTTGTCTTCATCGCCAACGGGGAGGGAACGTCGTCGATCCACGCATTTCGTTCACGGCATAGCCGCGTTTCCGCCTGCTTGGCTGGCGCCAAGGAGGACGGGACTGCATGCCGAAACAGGGAATCAGGCAGCGAGTTCGTTCAGTGCTTTCTGGAAACGGCCAGCATGCGAACGTTCGGCCTTCGCCAAGGTCTCGAACCAGGACGCGATCTCGCCGAAGCCTTCCTCGCGCGCGGTGCGTGCCATGCCAGGGTACATGTCGGTGTATTCGTGCGTTTCACCGGCCACGGCAGCGGCCAGATTCTTGTCGGTCGGGCCAATCGGCAAGCCGGTGGCCGGGTCGCCCGACTCTTCCAGGTATTCCAGGTGACCATGCGCGTGACCCGTCTCACCTTCCGCGGTGGAGCGGAAAACGGCGGCGACGTCGTTGTGGCCTTCCACGTCGGCCTTTTGGGCGAAATACAGATAACGGCGGTTGGCCTGTGATTCGCCGGCAAATGCCGCCTTCAGGTTATCCTCGGTCTTGCTACCTTTAAGCGCAGCCATGACGGTTTCCTTTCAGCTTCCAAGACAATGAGTCGACCGCAGGCCACCGCGACGCCACTGGCGCCCACGCTGGGTCTGAATCCCCACAAACGCAGGCTAGACCAAATGGTGATTCAATTGAAGTTCATGCGACGATGAAATTTTTCGATCGGATCGAGTGATGAGGGCAATAGCCTGGAACTTGCGTAATGACCCGCCAGCCTGGATCAAAAAGCGAACGACGTTAAGGATTCTTTAGAGGATGCGGGGGATTTATGGGCCTTTTCCAGGGTTCGGGGCTCCCATGTTAAACGCTGACCGCAGCCAGCAGACTGCCGGAGAATGGCGAGTTGCTGGGCGAACAGGTCGACGCGTTCTTGCGTGAGGCGCGCGCAGCCTAGGCGTCTATTGAATGTAGAAAGAACTTACCTGTCGAGATTTCGATCAATTTCTGGCCGCTCTTCTATTCCTGGTTTCGATACCATCGGCGCCTAGCCGTGTTTTCGGTCGTTCAGCAACGTCTCCGACCCACCGACACCATCAGCCCGAGCAGCAATGTCGTAACGTCATCGCGTTACCTGACTATGAAGGACAAGCGGCGTTGGCAGCCGGGAAACTGCCGACGGGCGGCGAGTTGCTGAAGCGCCAGGTTGCGACTTTCTGTGCGAGGTATGCGCAGCGTAGGACACTCTCGATATCCGTGCCGGTCGACTTCTGGAATTCGGGTCTGGGTTTCACGCCGCTTCTTTCTGCACCACCCCCAGCAACCTGGCCTGCAGGTCCGGATCGTCCTGCAGCGTCTTCGCCGTGCCCTCAAACGCCACGCGGCCGTTCACCAGCACATAGGCCCGGTCCACAAGCGGCAGTACGGTTTCGGCGTGGTGCTCGACGATCACCATCGCCACTCGGCCGCGCAGTTGCGCCAGGGCGTCCATCACCTCCTTGACGATGGTCGGTGCCAGGCCCTCGAACGGCTCGTCCAGCAGTATCAGCTTGGCGGGGACCACAAGGGCACGGGCGATGGCCAGCATCTGGCGTTCGCCGCCCGAGAGGCTTTCGGCCTTGGAGCGTTGCAGCACCTTCAACTTCGGGAACAGCGTATAGACATCATCCAGCGACGCGCCACCCGGCCGCGTCGCCAGCCGCAGATTGTCCAGCACGGTCAGGTTGGGGAACAGTCGGCGGCCCTCGGGCACCAGCGAGATGCCTTTCTGGTTGATCTCGTATGGCTTGGCGTTGGTGATCTCCGCGCCGTCCAGCATGATCCGTCCGGATGCCGACCGCACAGTGCAGGTGATCGCGCGCAAAGTCGTGTTCTTGCCGACGCCGTTGCGGCCGACCAGGGGGACGGCCTCGCCTTCGTGGACGATGAGCGAAAGATCTTCCAGCACCACGCTGCCTGCGTAGCCGGCCCTTAGCTGCTCCACCACCAGGATTGGCTTGCTGGCGGCGTGGGCGGCGCGATCGGCTTCCGTCGGGGCGGGTGGCGGGATGATCCGTTCGGCACCGAGATAGGCGGTGACGACATCGGGGTTGCTGCCGACCTCGGCCGGGTTGCCGTCGGCGATCAGGCGGCCCTGGTGCAGCACCGTGATGCGGTCGGAAAGCGCCAGGACGCGGTCGATGTCGTGCTCGATCAGCAAGACCGCATGGGTGTCGGCGAGCTTGCGGATCAGCGAGCCCACGACTTGCCGGTCGGCTTCGGCCAAGCCGGCCAGGGGTTCGTCCAGCAGCAGCAGTTTGGCGTCGGTGGCGAGCGAGATGGCGATCTCCAGCAGGCGCCGCTGGCCATGCCCGAGATTGGCACAGGAGTCAGCGGCGCGGTCCTCCAGCCCCACGGCGGCCAGCAGCGACCATGTGCGGGCGTTGAAGTCCTCGTAGTCGTAGGCGTCGCGCCATAGGCCCCAGCTTCGCCTGTCCTGAGCCTGGATCGCGACACGAACGTTCTCGAACGCCGTCAGGTTGGGGAACACGCTCAGGATCTGGAACGATCGGGACAGGCCGAGGCGGATGCGCCGGTGCACCGGCAAGTTCGTGATGTTGTGGCCGTCGAACACGATGCTGCCGGCGTTGGGCTTCAGGAGGCCGGTCAGCATGTTGAAGAACGTGGTCTTGCCGGCACCATTCGGACCGATGAAGCTGTGCAGTTTGTATGGGTAAACCTGCAGGTTCAGGTCTGTCGCGACCACCAGCGAGCCGAACCGCTTGCTCAACCCGGTCACCGTCAGGATTGGCTTGGTTGGATCCAACTTCGTGCCGGCGGAGCGATAGGGCTCGATTGTCGCGGGGCGCGGTGGGATGTCCTTGCGGGTCAGCGTCCAGTCGTTGCGGCGCATCAGGCGAAACACCAGGCCTTGCATGCCCTCGGGCGAAGCGAGTGCGAACAGGATCACGATCGGCGCGAAGATGAGCCACCAGCTTTCGGTGATGGCGGACAGGCGGTCCTCCAGCAGGATGAAGGCGATGGCGCCCCAGAGCGGGCCGAGGAAGTGATGCACCCCGCCGAGCACCGCCATCAGCAGCGCGTCCCCGGCGTGTTGCCAACTCAGGTTATCGGCGTAGGCGCCCTGCAACATGAACGCCAGCAGTCCCCCGGCGTAGCCGACGATGCCGCCCATGATCACAAAGGAAACAAACTTCAGGCGAAACGTATCGTAGCCCAGGCTTTGCGCGCGCTGTTCATTGTCGCGCAGTGCCTGTAAC
Organism: Rhodopila sp.; assembly: GCA_028291505.1. Classification (GTDB taxonomy): domain Bacteria; phylum Pseudomonadota; class Alphaproteobacteria; order Acetobacterales; family Acetobacteraceae; genus Rhodopila. The sequence goes on from JAQGHW010000957.1 coordinate 11,610, forward strand.
GACCGGCCGAACGGGGAGTGCGCGATGCGCCACAGCAGCCCGATACCCAGGCAGACCGTAACGATGGTGAAGGCGTGAAATGACCAGGGATTGGTGAACAGCCGGCGCGGTACGCCTTGCAGGCCGTTCTCCCCACCGGTGACGTCGGTCCACTTGTAGGCGATCTCGAACGCGATCTGGGAGAAGGCCAAGGTCAGCAGGGAGAAATACAAACCGCGGCGGCGCAGGATGATCAGGGCGATCACGGCCGCCAGCACCAGCGAAAATGCGACACAGAACAACAATGCCACGATTTCGTTCGGTGCGCCGCGCAGCGTGATGTAGGCGACGGCGTAGCTGGCGCAGCCGAAGAACACCGAGGCGCCGAATGGCACCAGGCCGGTATAGCTGACCAGCATGCAGACGCCGGCGCCGTACAGCGTGTAAATGGCGATCTGCGTGATCAGCCCGATCGGGGCGCCGATCAGGTGCCACAGGCCGGTCAACGCCAGCAGTACGACGAAGACCAGCAGAACGGGGTGGCGCAGGGCGTTGTTCATTCGAAGCGCTCCCACCGCTCACCTAGCAGGCCGCGGGGCCGCAGCAGCAACATCAGGGCCATGAAAAGATACATGACCGCACCGGATGCGGTGGGATAGAACTGGATGGTCAGGGCGATCACCACGCCAACCAGCAGGCCGGCGATGACCGCGCCCGCGAAGGACCCGAGGCCGCCGATCGCGACCACGACGAAGGCGGGCATGATCGCGTTGGTTGCCATTGCCGGGGTGATGGTCCAGAGCGGAGCCGCCAGCACGCCGGCGATGCCGGAGATGGCGCAGCCGAGGCCGAATACCCAGGTCAGCACGCGCGGCAGGTTGATGCCGAGGAGGCCGACCATCTCGGGGTCGCGGGAGCCAGCGCGGAGGATGCGGCCGAATGGGGTTTTCTCCAGGAACAGCCACAGCAGAAGCAGGAGTGCTGCGGTCGTCAGCAATACGGAAAAACGGTATTTGGTGATCAGGATCGGCCCCCAGATCAGGAAGCCGCTGAGCAGGGGCGGCGGGCTGAACGGTTGGCCGATGCCGCCGTAGATCAGCCGGACCGAGGCCTCGATCAGCAGCGCCAGGGCAAAGGTGACGATCAGGCTGATCAGCGGTTCCTTGTCGTACAGGCGGCGGATCAGCAGGCGTTCGGCGAGCATGCCGATGGCGCCTACGATGATCGGTGCGAAGACGACAGCGGGCCAGCCAAAGTATTGATAGAGTGTCAGCGCCAAATAAGCGCCCAGCGTGAAGAACGTGCCGTGGGCGAAATTAACGATGCCCAGCAGGCCGAAGATGATCGACAGGCCGATCGCGATGAGGACGTAAAGTCCTCCGAGGACCAAGCCACTCACGACCTGGGATAGAAGAATTTCTAGCATGGTCGAGATGGTCCCCCTGCGGCTTTTCGTCATGGCCGGGAATGTCCCGGTCTTCCGCCATTGGTGCGCGGATGGCCAGGACACATCCCAGCCATGACGGCACGCTAATGGAGTCTCACCCCATCTTGCAGCCGACGTCTTCCGCCGTGCCGAAAACCTTGTCCAGGTCGGCGATGTTCTCCGGCAGCGTGGCCTTCACGTCGAAGTAGTCCCACTTGTCGGTGATCTT
>JAQGHW010000225.1 GCA_028291505.1 Rhodopila sp.
CTTGCGAACAAGCGGGATATCATCCTCGAAGCGGTCCGCGCTCAGGCCGTCTCGGATCAGACGTCAATTCCCTGACTGATACCAGCGGCGACTGACACCAGTGGCGACTGATACCAGCGGATGGCCAACAGGATCACGTCCCGTTCGAAGTGACTGCCCTTGAAATCGATCATCGCCCGCTGGCCACCTGAAACCGTTACCGGCAGACTTAAGCCACGCGGCCCGGTTCACAAAGTTTGCGACAGAACCTCCCCGTAACGCGTCGATTGACCCGCGGGCGTGGCTCTGCATTCTCCGACCAGAATCGCTGTCGCTTCATGCTCCAGGGAGAATATCATGCAGCCCGTCCTGCTCAACCGAACCAATCTTGGCCGCCTGGCGCCTCCGGTCGTGGTGCCGCGCTTCGATCCGGCCCGCGTCACCGGCGGGATCGTCCACCTCGGATTGGGCGGATTCCATCGTGCCCATATGGCGCGATACACGCATGACCTGATGCAGCGCGGGGACGACGCCCTCGGCTGGGGGATCATCGGTGCGGGCCTGATGCCGGCGGATCGCAGAATGAAGGACAGCCTGGGACCGCAGGACAACCTCTATACGCTCGTCGAACGTGGGTCCGTGGACGAAACGGTCACCGTTATCGGCTCGCTCGCCGACGTCGTGTTCGCCGGCGAGTCAAGCGCCGCCCTGCTGCTGGCGATCGAAAATCCCCAAATCCGCATCGTCAGCCTCACCGTCACCGAACACGGCTACTGCCTGAACCGCTCGACCAAGCAGCTCGATCCCGAGCATCCGCTGGTTCGCAAGGACCTTGCCCAGCCCGAACGCCCGGCCAGTGCGATCGGCATCGTGGCGGAAGCCTATCGCCGGCGGATGGAGGCGGGGGCGCCGCCGTTCACCGCGCTGAGTTGCGACAACATCCAGCACAACGGCACGGTGCTGCGGGATGCCGTGTTGGCGCTTGCCGCATTGCGCGACCCGAAGCTGGCCGGCTGGATCGCCGCCAACGGGCACTTCCCCAGCACAATGGTCGATCGCATCACGCCGGTGACGGCGGATGAGGACATCGCCGCGCTCGCCGAACGCTACGCCGTGATCGACCGCTGGCCGGTCTTTTCGGAAAAATTCACCCAGTGGGTGATCGAAGACGACTTTCCCGGCGGCCGTCCGGCATGGGAGGACGTCGGTGCCCAGTTCGTGACCGACGTCGCGCCCTATGAGTTCATGAAGCTGCGCCTGCTCAATGCCAGCCACCTCGCTGTTTCCGGGATGGGCCGGCTGGCCGGTTACGTCACGATCGCCGAATCGATGGCCGATCCGTTGATCGCCCGGTTCATGGCGGCGCTGATGGACCGGGAAACCGGGCCGACCTTGCCGCAGGTGCCCGGAATAGACCTGGCACACTACAAGGCGACCCTGATCGAGCGGTTCGCCAATCCCGCGATCAAAGACACGGTAGAACGGGTGAACACCGACGCGCCGCTCAATATCCTGGTAGACCCGATCCGGGATAGACTGCGCACCGGCGAGTCCGTGGAACTGTTGGCGCTCGCGCTGGCGGCCTGGCTGCGCCGGGTGCGGGGCGAAGACGAGCAGGCCCAGCCTATCGACATCCGCCATCCGCTCGCGGACGAGTTACGCGCGAAGGCGACCGAGGGCGGTGCGGATCCGCGCCCGCTGCTGGGGATCTCGCAGTTGTTCGGCTCGACAGGCGCCGACGCGCGCCTGCAGCAGCCGGTCGGGCGCTGGCTCGCTTCGCTGTACGCCAATGGCACCCGGCAGACACTGGCAGAAGCGTCACGCGTGCTGGGGTTCTGACGCCGTTATTCGGAGGGTATCGTTGACCACACCGAGCGTCCGTGGGACCGTCACCATACTGCCGGACCAAAGGCAGAAAATGCAGGGGAGGGACTCGATGGCTCGTATTCCACGCGACGGCATTATCGCTGTCGTTGCCGGTGCGGCGCTGATGTTGGCCAGCACCGGTGTCGCTCGGGCGGATTCGACGATCACCATTGCGACGGTGAACAACGGCGACATGGTGGTGATGCAGAAGCTGTCCTCGGCGTTCGAGAAGCAGCATCCGGATATCCACCTGCGCTGGGTGGTGCTGGAGGAGAATGTGCTGCGCCAGCGCGTGACCACCGATATCGCCACCAAGGCCGGGCAGTTCGATGTGCTGACGATCGGCAACTATGAGGTGCCGATCTGGGCAAAGCAGGGCTGGCTGGTGGCGATGGACAACCTGCCGGCGTCCTATGACGTCGACGACCTGCTGAAGCCGGTGCGGGCCGGCCTGACCTATGACGGCAAATTGTACGGCCTGCCGTTCTACGGCGAGAGCGCGATGACCTACTACCGCACCGATTTGTTCCAGAAGGCGGGCATCAAGATGCCGGACGCGCCGACCTATGACCAGATCCGCGGTTTCGCCGACAAGATCACCGACAAGCCCAACCAAATCTACGGCATGTGCCTGCGCGGCAAGCCCGGATGGGGCGAGAACATGGCGTATGTCACCTCATTGGTGAATGCCGAGGGCGGCCAGTGGTTCAACATGCAGTGGAAGCCGGTGATCGACAGCCCGGAGTGGCACAAGGCGATCAGCTACTACGATGACATCCTGAAGGCCGATGGACCGCCGGGCGCGACCTCGAACGGCTTCAACGAGAACCTGGCGCTATTTTCCAGCGGCCATTGCGGCATGTGGATCGATGCCACGGTCGCGGGCGGCCTGCTGTACGACAAAAAGCAGTCCACGGTCGCCGACAAGGTGGGTTTTGCGCCGATGCCGACCGGCAGCTTCGTCGGCGCACCGACCTGGCTGTGGAGCTGGAACCTCGCCATCCCGGCCTCATCCAAGCAGCAGGATGCAGCTCGGACGTTCGTGACCTGGGCGACGTCGAAGGAATACATCCAGCTTGTGGCCAAGGAGAATGGCTGGGTTTCGGTGCCTCCCGGCACGCGCGTGTCGACCTATGCAAGTGCCGACTACCAGAAGGCGGCGCCGTTCGCGGGGTTTGTCCGCAAGGCGATCGACGTGGCAAATCCGGACGGGCAGACCCAGCAGCCGCGGCCGTATCAGGGCGCCCAGTTCGTCGCGATCCCGGAATTCCAGGGTATGGGCACGCAGGTCGGGCAAACCATCGCCGGGACGCTGACCGGCCAGACGACGGTGGATCAGGCGCTTAAGACGGCGCAGGCCGCCGCCGACCGCACGATGCACCAGGCCGGATATCCGAAGAAATAGCGAGGCGGCCATGTCGACGACATCGACACCCGACGCGACGCTGTCAGGTTCGGAAGCAGAGGCCACCAGAAAGGTCGGCCCGCTGCTGGTGATGCCGTCGGTCATCGTCCTGCTGGCGTGGATGATCGTGCCGCTGGTGATGACGCTGTGGTTCTCGTTCCAGTACTACAACCTCGTGGACCCGACCACGCGTGGGTTTGCCGGCATCGACAACTATGCGTACCTGGTCACCGATCCGGACTTCTGGGTGTCGCTGGAAAACACCCTTATCCTGCTTGTTGCCGTGCTGGTCATCACGGTCGGGTTGGGGACCTTGCTCGCCGTCGTGTTCAACCTGCCGTTTCCTGGGAGAAACATTGCCCGCGTGCTGGCGATCTCACCGTTCTTCGTCATGCCCACGGTCAGCGCGCTGATCTGGAAGAACCTGCTGATGCACCCGATCTACGGGGTGTTCGGCGCACTGGCCAGCACGCTGGGTTTGCCACCGGTCGACTGGTTCGCACAGTTCCCGCTGGCAGCCGTCATCGCCATCGTGTCCTGGGAATGGCTGCCGTTCGCGCTGCTGATCCTTCTCACCGCCGTGCAGTCGCTGGACCATGAACAGCGGGAGGCCGCGCGCATGGACGGCGCCGGACCCCTCGCACAGTTCTTCTTCATCACCCTGCCGCATCTGTCGCGCGCCATCGGCGTCGTAATAATGATCGAAACGATCTTCCTGCTCACCGTGTTTGCCGAGATCTTTGTCACCACCTCGGGCGGACCCGGCAATGCGACCACCAACCTGGCTTTCCTGATCTACGCCCGGGCGTTGCTGCAGTACGATATCGGCGGTGCGTCGGCCGGCGGCGTCGTCGCCATCGTCCTGGCCAACATCGTCGCGTTCTTCCTGGTGCGCAGCATCGCCCGGCGGCTGGAGGTATAGGAATGCGCGCAACCCCGCTGCAACGTCTGCTGTCGTTCATCTTCGGCTGGGGTGCGGCGCTGCTGCTGTTCTTCCCGATCGCATGGATGGTGCTGACCAGCTTCAAGTCCGAGCGGGACGCGACCTCGCCGGGTCTGTTTTTCGCGCCCTCCCTGGATTCGTATCGAGACGTGTTTGCGCGGGCGGACTACCTGTCGTTCGCGCTGAACAGCGTGGTGATCTCGGTCGGCGGCACCGTGCTGGCGCTGCTGTTCGCAATTCCCGCCGCTTACGCCATGGCCTTTCACCCGACGCACCGAACGCGCGGCACGCTTCTGTGGATGCTGTCGACAAAAATGCTGCCGCCGGTTGGCGTGCTGGTGCCGATCTACCTGCTGTTCCGCACCGCCGGATTGCTCGACTCCCGCAGCGGCCTGGTCATGATCTACGCGCTGATGAACCTGCCGATCGTCGTCTGGATGCTGTTCACCTTCTACAAGGAAGTGCCGAACGAGATCCTTGAGGCGGGCCGCATGGACGGCGCAAAAACCGCCGGCGAGGTCTGGTTCCTGTTGCTGCCGCTGACCTTGCCCGGCGTTGCGTCGACCGGGTTGCTGTCGCTGATCCTGTGCTGGAACGAGGCGTTCTGGAGCCTCAATTTGACGTCCGCGGGGGCCGCGCCGCTGACCGCGTTCATTGCCTCGTTCTCCAGTCCTGAGGGGTTGTTTTTCGCCAAGCTGTCCGCGGCGTCGACGATGGCCGTCGCGCCGATCCTGGTGTTCGGCTGGTTCAGCCAGCGTCAACTCGTGCAAGGCCTGACCTTCGGCGCCGTGAAATAGAGCGCGATCGTCTGAGGTCGACCCAGCCTCAGACGTGAATCGCCCTCTCAGACATAGAGCGCGATCGTCTGAGGTTGACCAACCTCAGACGTGAATCGCCCTCTCAAACAAGGGAGTTCGCCCATGGCAACGCTGCAACTGCGCGATATCCGCAAGAGCTTCGGGGCATTCGAGGTGATCAAGGGGATCGACCTTGAAATCGACGACCGCGAGTTCGTCGTCTTCGTAGGCCCGTCCGGGTGCGGCAAGTCTACCTTGCTGCGGATGATCGCCGGCCTGGAGGAGATCACCGGCGGCGACCTGATGATCGACGGCAAGCGGATCAACCGGGTGGGACCGGCGGACCGCGGGCTGGCGATGGTGTTCCAGTCGTATGCGCTGTATCCGCACATGACGGTCCGCCAGAACATGGCCTTCGCCCTGCGCCTCGCTCGGGTGCCAAAGGCCGAACGCGACCGGAAAGTCGATGAGGCCGCCCGCATCCTGCAGTTGGAACCGTATCTGGAGCGGCGGCCAAAGGACCTGTCAGGCGGCCAGCGCCAGCGCGTCGCCATCGGCCGGGCGATCGTGCGCCAGCCCAAGGTTTTCCTGTTCGACGAGCCGCTGTCGAACCTCGATGCCGCCTTGCGCGGACAGATGCGGATCGAGCTGTTGCGGCTGCATGAGGAACTCAACGCCACCATGATCTACGTCACCCACGACCAGATCGAGGCAATGACGATGGCCGACAAGATCGTGGTGCTGCAGGCCGGGCGCGTCGAGCAGGTCGGGTCGCCGCTGGAACTGTATCATCACCCCGCCAATCTGTTTGTCGCCGGCTTCATCGGTTCGCCTCGGATGAACCTGATGGAGGCGAAGGTGGTCGAAACCGGCCCGACCGGGACCTCCGTCGCGCTGCCGTCCGGTCCGCGGATCGAGGTCCCGATCGAGGGCGGGACCACGGCGAACGGCGACGCGGTCACCCTCGGTATCCGCCCCGAAGGCCTGCGCATCGACCCCGCCGGCCCGATCGCCGGAACCGTCGCACTGGTCGAGCGGCTCGGTGGCCTGACCCTGCTGCACCTGACGATCGCGGGCAGCGAACCGATGACGGTGCAGATCGAGGGCAGCGACGCAACCCGAACCCACGACCAGATCCGGCTGGCGGTCGATCCGGCGGCGTGCCACCTGTTCGACCAGGCCGGTCAGGCCCTGCCGCAACACGCCCGGCACCCGCTGGCCGCCTGACCGCCAGCGCTCCTCGGTATTGATCCGGTGTTCCTCGGTATTGATTTCGGGACGTCCGCGGTCAAGGCGCTGCTGGTGGACGGCTCGCAGACCGTGGTTGGCAGCGCCAGCGTGGCCCTGTCGGTGCAGCGCCCGGCGGCGGGACACAGCGAGCAGGATCCGCAGGCTTGGTGGCAGGCGATGTTGGATGCCGTCGATGCACTGGCGCACGACCATGCCAGCGCTTTGTCGGCGGTGACGGGAATCGGCCTGTCCGGCCAGATGCACGGCGCCGTCCTGCTGGATGCGGCCGGCGCCGTCCTGCGTCCCGCCATCCTGTGGAACGACGTCCGTTCGGCACCTGAATGCGCCGAACTGGAGGCGGCAGTGCCAGACCTGCGGCAGGTGACCGGCAATATCGCCATGCCCGGCTTCACCGCGCCAAAACTGCTGTGGGTGCGCAAGCATGAGCCGGCGGTGTTTGCCAGGGTGCGCACCGTTTTGTTGCCGAAAGCCTATATCCGCTACCGCATGACCGGGGAGATGATCGAGGAGATGTCGGACGCGTCGGGCACGCTGTGGCTCGATGTCGGCCGGCGCGACTGGTCGGACATCATGCTGGCGGCCACCGGGTTGTCGCGTCAGGCAATGCCTCGCCTGGTCGAGGGAAACCAGCCGGCAGGGACGCTTCGGTCGGAACTCGCGGCGCGCTGGCACATGGCGCGCCGGCCGGTGCTGGCGGGAGGGGCAGGGGACAATGCCGCGGGTGCGGTGGGACTGTCGGCGATCCGGCCGGGCGACGCGTTCGTCTCCCTGGGCACGTCGGGCGTGCTGTTCGCCACCACCGACCGGTTCCGGCCCTGGCCGCAAGCCGCTGTCCATGCGTTCTGCCACGCTTTGCCGGGCACCTGGCACCAGATGGGCGTTACGCTGTCGGCGGCGGCCTCGCTGGCATGGTGGGCCGGCGTCACCGGACGATCCGAGGCGGATCTGCTGACCGAGGTCGGGGCGCCCGTTTCACCGAGCCCGGCACTGTTCCTGCCTTACCTGGGCGGTGAACGGACGCCGCACAACGACGGTTCGATCCGGGGCGCCTTCGCCGGGCTGTCGCATGACACGGATCGGCGCCTGCTTACCCAGGCGGTGCTGGAGGGGGTCGCGTTCTCGCTGCGCGATTGCCTGGACGCGCTGTCGGCCTCGGGAACACGGATCGAGGCGGCGGACGTGATCGGCGGCGGGTCTCGGTCCCGAACGTGGATCGCGATCATCGCCGCGGTTCTCGGAATCCCGCTGCACCGCCTGGCGGGGGGCGAGCACGGCGGTGCGTTCGGGGCGGCGCGGTTGGCTCGCATGGCGGCGACCGGTGAGGCGCCGGACGCGGTTTGCACGCCGCTGGTCCGCGCCGAGACAGCGGTGCCCGACCCTGGACGGGCGGCGGCCTACGCGGGACGTATTGCCCAGTACCGCGGGTTGAAT
>JAQGHW010000972.1 GCA_028291505.1 Rhodopila sp.
GGGTTGACCGAACGGTTCGGTCAATGCGATTTTGACGCCCGAAACGCCTGATCGCGGAGCACCTGATGGACGACCAGACCCGTGAGGTGGAACTGAACGACATTGGTGCCTCACCCATTGGCGCCGAGCCCATGACCGCCGGGCCGACCGGTGTCCGCCCGCCCGATGAGCCGCGTCCGTTCAAGCGGGTGCTTGGCTTTGGGATCGGCGCCATCATCCTGGTTGGGCTGATCGTGGGCGGCACGCTGTACTGGCTGGACGCTCGGCATTTCGAGAGCACGGATGACGCACAGATCGACGCCTACACCACGCAGATGGCGCCGCGGGTGGCCGGGCAGGTGACGAAGCTGCTGTTCGCCGACAACCAGCATGTTTCGGCCGGGCAGACGCTGCTGCTGATCGATCCGCGCGACCTGCAGGCGAAGCTGGACCAGGTGCAGGCGCAGCAGATCAGCGCCGCGGCCAGCATTGAGCAGGCGCAGGCGCAGGTGTTGGTCCAGCAGGCCAGCATGGATCAGGCGGCGGCGAACGTCCGGGTTTCGGAGGCTGACCTGCTGCAGGCTCGGCAGGATTATGACCGTTTCCAGAAGATCAACCCGAGCGCGGTGACGCGTCAGCAGATTGAGGCGTCGACGGCGACGTTCCACTCGGCGCAGGCCAAGCTGGATGCCAGCCGGCAGACGGTCGGCGGGGCGCAGGCCGCGGTGCATGCGGCGCAGGCGCAGGTGGCGGCGGCTCAGGCGTCGCTGAAGCAGGCCGAGGCGAACACGCATGCGGCTGAATTGCAGTTGTCCTATTGCACCGTTGTCGCGCCGGTGGCGGGGAACGTGACCCATCGCACCGTGGATGCCGGCAATTACGTCAGTTCGGGGCAGCCGCTGTTCGCCCTGGTGCAGGATGACCGGTGGGTGACGGCCAATTTCAAGGAGACCCAGTTGGCCGGCATTCGTCCGGGGCAGGACGTCGAGCTGTCGATCGACGCGATTCCGTCGCTGACGTTCCACGGCAAGGTGGACAGCTTCCAGGCCGGCACCGGGACCGCGTTCAGCACGCTGCCGGCCGAGAACGCGACCGGAAACTACGTCAAGATCGTGCAGCGGCTGCCGGTCAAGATCGTGTTCGACGATCAGCGGGTAAAGGATTATCCGCTGGCTCCGGGTATGTCGGTCACGCCACGGGTGCGGGTGCGCTAGAGATGGCAGGAGCGACAGCCGTGACCGCCGGGGCCGGGGCGGGCGGGGACAGGCAGCAACGGGCCGCCCCGCTGCCTCGTTCCGCGGCGGGTAATCGGAACCCGTGGATGATCGCGGTCGTGGTGTCGATCGCGACCTTCATGGAGGTGCTGGACACCACGATCGCCAACGTGGCGCTGCGGCATATCGGTGGCAGCCTGGCGGCGGACCAGGATGAATCGACGTGGATCCTGACCAGCTACCTGGTGTCCAACGCGATCGTCCTGCCGATCAGCGGCTGGCTGGCCAACGTGATCGGCCGCAAGCGGTTCTACATGATCTGTGTCGGGCTGTTCACCGCGAGTTCGCTGCTGTGCGCCATGTCGACGTCGCTGAGCATGATGCTGGTGGCCCGGGTACTGCAAGGGATTGGCGGCGGGGGCATGGCGCCGACCGAGCAGTCGATGTTCGCGGATACGTTTCCGCCGGAGAAACGTGCTCAGGCGTTCGCGCTGTATGGTCTGACGGTGGTCAGCGCGCCGGCGATCGGCCCGGTGCTGGGCGGCTGGCTGACCGACAATCTGTCCTGGCACTGGGTGTTCCTGATCAACCTGCCGGTTGGGCTGCTGTCGCTGACCCTGGTTGGTTGGCTGGTCGTGGAGCCCGAACTGTTGCAGCGGGAACGGCGGGAGCGGCTGGCGAAAGGCCTGAATGTCGACGTCCTGGGGATGATCCTGGTCGTGCTGGGCTTCGGGGCGTTGCAGATCCTGCTGGATCGGTTCGAGTTGGACGACGGGTTCTCCTCCAGCTTTATCTCGACGCTGGGGGTGATCAGCGGCGGCAGCCTGGCGGGACTGGTCGCCTGGGAGCTGTTTCACCCACAGCCGGTGGTGAACATCCGGCTGCTGGGGTACCGGACGTTTGGTATCTGCTGCGGGCTGATGTTCCTGGTCGGGTTTGTGCTGATCTCCACCACGCAACTGCTGCCGCAGCTGGCGCAGTCGTTGCTGGGATACGATGCGACGACGTCGGGGCTGACGCTGGCGGTTGGCGGCATCGCCACGTTGTTGCTGATGCCGGTCGCGGGCGTGGTCACCGGGCGGCTCATTCAGCCGAAATGGCTAATCCTGATGGCGGTGCTGGGGACCGGCTGGTCGATGTTCGCGGCGTCCAACCTCGACCTTGACCTCAGCTTCTGGTCGATCTCCACGACGCGCATTTCGCAGGTGGTGTGGTTGCCGTTCCTGTTCATTCCGATCAGCGCGGTGTCATACGTCGGTATGCCGGCGAATCGCAACAACGAGGCTTCGGCGTTGTTCAACCTGATGCGCAACCTGGGTGGCAGCGTTGGTGTGTCGTTTGTCACCAACATGCTGCAGGAGCGCACTCAGTTCCATCATGAACGGCTGGCCGAACACATCACCGCGTATAATGGCTTCGGGTGGGACACGCCGCTGGCTCCGATCGACAAGTTGATACAGGCACAGGCCTCGATCTTGAGTTACCTTGATATTTTCTGGCTGCTTGGGCTTATGGCGATCGTTGTCGCCCCGGTCATTTTGCTGCTGCCGCGGGTGCCGAAGGGCACAGCGGCCGCGCATTAGAGCTGGGCGGACGCCCGGCGTTGAGGGTCTGTTTACCAATCCTTAATCTTTCGGTTGTACATCGCGGAATTATCTGCCTGCTCATTACGATGTCGCTCCTGGCTGATTTGGAAACCTTGATCTTGTTGACTGGAAGATTGAGCCGGCGCTTGGGGATCTTGCTCCCGAGTACCTGTGTCTGATGTTTCAAGGCAGTGGCTGGCAGGCCGACAGCGGAATTAGCCGCGGCCTGCCAGCGGCTCCGGCGATCCCGCGGGCGATGTCTTGCCGTTGGAATCCGTGTTGAGAAATGGAAATGAGACAGGTTGGAATTCATACCATCTGTTATGCACCGGGCATGGCAGCTGCGGTCGATCCCGCCTTCTTGCCATTCGATGTAACGGCTGATCCGCAGGCAGAGCGGCGGGAAACCGCGCACATGCTGAGCTTCTGGCGGCAGGGTTTGCATCGGCAATACCGAGCGTCTGGCCTGTTGTCTCCGGCGTTTGCCCAGAAAACCGGCTTCGACGGGAAAATGTTCAATGGCTTCATCGACAATAATCCGGATTTTGACGTATGGTTCGTGAATCCGCGTCCTGCTTTGTTCTATCTGTCATACAATATTTGGGAACAGGGGGAACTATGTCATCCGGGTCTTTGTGAGCGGGCCGCGCAGGTCTTCAAGGCAGCGAATATTGAAATTGATCTGGGCAACTTTCCCAGAAGTACCAAGGGGACTCTGCTGTTTTCCAATTTCTGGGTCGGGACGGCTCGATTCTGGGACCTGTTCATGCCATTCGTCGAACATATCTCGAAGCATGCGGAGAAAATCGCGGGCGTAACCGACCAGGCGTTTTATTTTGGCATCAGGACCAGCTACTGGCCGTTCCTGTTCGAACGTCTCTTCACGACGTTTCTTTTGATCCACCCGGAGATCAGAACGAGATACATCGATTTCGAGCTTCCTCATATCCTGGAAACGAGCATGAGCAAGATACAGACGCTTCTGATCCGTGAATGGGCGCCGATGATAGATCGGTGGGACGCTGCCGGAACTTACAGTGAAGATCAAAGAAGCATATTTCGGGGCCTGCAGAAGCTGGAACTGCTTGGCCGGCTTGATGGTTCCGCGGAACTTGAGAAGTTGTTTCTTGATGTCTGAATCTGTATTATCTGCCGTGGCCGACATCGAGCTGAGGGCGGGGTTTGTTACAAGGTTCAGAAGTATTTTGAACGAATCGAGCGATGCGGACCGGACTGGTGGACGGCACTGACCGGGACGGCCTATTGCATGCCGTGCAGCCATCTTCCGTGACCGCGATGAACGACAGAAGCGTGGACCCGCGATCGCTGCGTGGGTGCCGCTGGGCTGTTCCGCGTCGATAATCGACCGGCTTCGACGTTTCGGCCTTGCACGATCGTTCGCAGGGTTGCACCCATCCCTTATGCCTGCTGGATTACCCTCATGATCGACAAAGCAAAACGAAAATTGGTGTTCGCCGCTGGATTGGTGGGAGCGACGGTTCTGAGCGGCTGTACCGTAGGACCCGACTTCAAGCGGCCTGACGTGACGTCTCCGGCCTCGTGGTTCGGCGGCCCCAAGGAGGCGGTGAGGCGGCCACCGAGCATTCCGGTGGCGGAACCGGTCGATGCGGACTGGTGGATGCTGTTCCATGATCCGGTGCTGACCGGACTGGAGCGGCGGGTGGCGGCGGAAAACCTGGATGTGAAGGTTGCCGAGGTGCGGTTTGCCGAGTCGCGCGCCCAGCTTGGCGTTGCGCGAGCGTCATTGTTCCCGACGCTTGGTGGCAATGCATCCTATGTGCGCCAGCAGGCCAGCAACAACGGCATCTTCGCCGTCATCCCCAGCGCGGCGGGCGCCAGCGGGGCCAACGGGGCGTCCGGCAATTCGGCCGGCGCCGTGCAAGGGCGCGGCGTGCAGCCGTTCGATATCTTTCAGGGCGGCTTCGATGCGTCCTGGGAAGTCGACCTGTGGGGCGGGGTGCGGCGGTCGGTCGAATCCGCCACCGCGTCGAAGGAAGCTGCCTCCGAGGCGCGGCGCTCCGTGCTGCTGACCAGCCTGGCCGAGGTCGCGCGGGATTACATCCAACTGCGGGGTGTGCAGACGGAGTTGCAGATCGCGCGCGACAACGTCCGCACCGCGCGGCAGAGCCTGACCCTGACCCAGCAACGCGCTGCCGGGGGGGTAACCACCGATCTGGATGTGGCGAACGCCTCGGCGCAGTTGCGCTCGACGCTGGCGCAAATCCCCACCCTGGAGCAGCAGGAGGCGCAACTGATCAACGCGCTGAGCCTGCTGCTGGGGCAGCCGCCGAATGCGCTGCGTGCCGACCTCGGGACGCGGGCGCCGGTGCCGCCGGTGCCGCCGCGTGTGCCGGTCGGGCTGCCGTCCGAATTGGCGCGCCGGCGTCCCGACGTGCGTCAGGCGGAGGCGCAGTTGCATGCCGCGACGGCGGATATCGGCGTGGCTCAGGCGAATTTCTATCCGTCGCTCAACCTGACCGGCAGCGTTGGGCTGCAATCGCTGCAGTTCGCCAAGCTCTTCAACGCGAATTCAAAACAATATTCGATTGGACCCGGATTGACGATCCCGATCTTCCAGGGTGGCCAGCTGCGCTCGACGCTGGAGCTGCGTGAGGCGGAGCAGCAGGAGGCGGCGGTCAACTTCCAGAAGACCGTGCTACAGGCGTGGCACGATGTGGATAACGCGCTGACCGCGTACCAGGCGGAGCAGTCGCGGCGGGATGAGCTGATCCTCGCGGTGTCGGACAACGAGCGTGCGTTGGGGTTGGCGCAGAGTCGGTACCAGCAGGGGGTGACGGACTTCCTGACGGTGCTGGATGCGGAACGCAGCCTGCTTGCGGCGCAGTTGCAGCTGGCGGACAGCACGACCACGGTTTCGTCCAATCTTGTCGCTTTGTACAAGGCGCTGGGCGGGGGTTGGGAGGCTGATCTGCCGGAGGAGACGACGGCGTCGGCCAGGTAGGTCGTGCTGTCCGGGTCGTTGGGGAGATTGGAACGCGGATATCTGCCGATATGCGCGGATGGGTCCTGCGGCAAGCTCGTATTACAGGCCGCGCATTTCCCGACAGCGAGGCACGCGGAACCTGATTGACTGAGGTGAAGCCCCTCGATCAATTATCCCTTGGGCCATCACGGGGAGTTGGCACCTTCTTCCGTGGCCGCTGGTCGGTCATCGGCATCATA
>JAQGHW010000020.1 GCA_028291505.1 Rhodopila sp.
GCGTTGCCGCACCGCCGCGCTCGGCGGTCACGTCGAGTGGTGCGGCGATTGCGGCCATCAGCGCGTTTCATACAATTCGTGTCGTAACCGCAATTGTCCTAAGTGTCAGGGTCTTGCGCGGGCGCTTTGTTGGATCCCGGCGCACGAAAAGAGATGCGTTTTTCACAGGGGTCCTCTACACTTAACGCAGACCTCCATTAGAGAGGCGAACAGGGAGAACACCATGGGCCCACTGGCGAGCCGTGGCGGGCAGACACCCACCGGCGGCGTAAATCCGTATCTAACCCGGCGGGAGACGTTCCTCCTCGGCCTCGGCCTCGCGGGCGGCGCAAGTTCGGCCGCTATGGCCGCGCCGCCGGAGCAATTGACCTATGGCGTGCACGTCTCCCTGCCGCCGGCGTGGTTCGATCCGGCCGAAACCACCGGCCTCATCACACCCTTCATGCTGCTCTATGCCCTGCACGACGGCATGGTGAAGGCGATGCCCGGTCAGTTGCAGGCCGCGAGCCTGGCGGAGTCATGGTCGACGACGGAGGACGGTCTGACCTATGACTTCGTGCTGCGCAAAGGGGCGTTGTTTCACAACGGCGATGCGGTGACGGCGGAGGATGTGAAATTTTCCTTCGAGCGCTACCACGGTTCGGATCACAGCTTGCTGAAGCAGCGGGTCGAGGTGGTCGAGACCCCCGATCCGCAACACGTTCGGACCAAGCTGAAACAGCCATGGCCGGATTTCCTTACGTTCTATGCCGGGGCCACCGGGGCTGGCTGGATCGTGCCGCGCAAGTACGTGGAGAAGGTTGGCGACGACGGGTTCAAGAAAGCGCCGATTGGCGCCGGCCCGTACAAATTTGTCTCGTTCACGCCGGGCATAGAACTCGTGCTGGAAGCGTTCGAGCCTTACTGGCGCAACGCGCCCCGCGTGAAGCGCCTGGTCTTGAAGGTCATTCCCGACGAGTCGACGCGTCTTGCCGCATTGAAGCGGGGCGAGATCGACATCGCCTACTCGATCCGCGGTGAGCTTGCCGAGGAACTGCTGCACACGCCCGGCCTGAGTCTGAAGGCTGTCGTCGTGCAGGGCACATTCTGTGTCTACTTCGCCGATCAGTGGGACCCGAAGTCGCCCTGGCATGATCCGCGGGTTCGGCGTGCCGCCAGTCTTGCCATCGATCGCACGACGATCAACCAGGCGCTGACGATGGGGCAGTCCCGCATCACCGGCAGCTCGGTTTTTCCCGATACCTTCGAGTTCTACTGGCAGCCGCCGGCACCGATCCACGACCCGGCTGAGGCGAAACGATTACTGGCCGCGGCGGGTTTTCCGAACGGATTGGACGCCGGTTTCTACTTCTGCGATTCGTCCTATTCGAACATCGCCGAAGCGGTGGTCAACAACCTTCGTGAGGTGGGCATTCGCGCCAAGCTGCGTCCGATCGAGCGGGCCGGCTTCATCAAGGGCTTCACCGACAAGACTTACAAGAACCTTATACAGGCCGGGCCGGGTGCGTTCGGCAACGTGGCGACACGGCTCGAGAGCCTGGTGGTGTCGGGCGGACCATTCACCTACGGCAGCTATCCCGACATTGACGCCTTGTTTCCGCAGCAGGCAGCGGAGCTGGATCATGGGCGTCGCACCGCGATCCTGCACAAGATGCAGCAGATGGTGCACGAGCGCACCATGTTCGCGCCGATCTGGCAACTCGCCTTCATCAACGGCATAGGCCCACGCGTTGCCGAGTCCAGCTTCGGCCGCATCCCGGGATTTCCCTACACGGCCCCCTACGAAGAGCTCGCGTTGAAAGGAGCCTGACGGAACAAGTATCGCGCAAAAGGAAACCACAAGGCCCGAGGGAGGACAGCGATGACCACGCCATTCGGACTAGCCGAGAGCAATCCGCAACGCGACTTTCCCGCCGGCGCGACACGACGCAGCGTCCTTGCACTGGGGGCGATCGGTCTGATTGGCAGCCACGCAAAGCCTGCAGTTGCCGCGGCGCCCGCGGGGCAACTGACCTATGGCGTGCACGTTTCACTTGCGCCTACGTGGTTCGACCCGGCCGAAACCAACGGGCTGATTACGCCCTTCATGCTGCTCTATGCGATGCAGGACGCGATGGTGAAGGCGATGCCCGGACAGCTTCTGGCGCCGAGCCTGGCGGAGTCATGGTCGGCGACCGAAGACGGCCTGAACTATGATTTTGTCCTGCGTGACGGGGCAAAGTTCCACAATGGCGAACCGGTCACCGCGGACGATGTGAAATTCTCCTTTGAACGCTACAACGGTTCGGACCATGCCGCGCTCAAGAGCCGGGTGGAGGCGATCGAGACCCCGGATCCGCGGCACGTTCGTTTCAGACTCAAGCAACCCTGGCCTGATTTCCTGACCTTCTATGGCGGATCCACCGGCGCCGGCTGGATCGTGCCGCGGAAATACATCGAACAGGTTGGCGACGACGGGTTCAGGAAGATGCCGATCGGTGCGGGGCCGTACAAGTTCGTCTCCTTCACGCCGGGCGTCGAACTGGTTCTGGAGGCATTCGAGCAGTATTGGCGAAAAATACCCAGCGTGAAACGACTGGTGCTGAAGGTTATTCCAGACGAGGCGACGCGTCTGGCCGCGCTGAAGCGCAACGAAATCGACATTGCCTATTCAATCCGTGGAGAACTCGCCGATGAATTGCGTCACTCGCCGGGACTGACTCTCAAACCCGTCGTGCTGCATGGAACGTTCTGGGTTTACTTCCCCGGCCAATGGGATCCGAAATCGCCGTGGCACGACGTGTGCGTCCGCCAGGCAGCCAATCTGGCGATCGACCGCAAATCCATCAACGACGCCCTCACGCTCGGTTTTTCGCGCATTACCGGCAGCGTGGTCCCCGATATTTTCGAATACTACTGGCCGCCGCCGCCGCCCGAGTATAACCCGGCCAAGGCACGGCAACTGCTTGCCGACGCGGGCTACCCGAACGGCTTCGACGCGGGGTCTTATACTTGCGACTCGTCCTATGCCAATCTTGGCGAGGCAGTGATGGACAATTTCCAGCAGGTTGGCATCCGTTCGAAGCTCCGCCCGATCGAGCGAGCGGCTTTTATCAAGGGCTACGCCGACAAGGCCTACAAGGATATCATCCAGGGCGCCAGCGGCGCATTCGGCAACGCGGCGACCCGTATGGAGACATTCGTCGTCAAGGGCGGTGCCTTCTGCTATGGAAGCTATCCCGACATCGACGCACTCTACCCGCGGCAAGCGGCCGAACTGGACTATGCGCGGCGCGCGGCAATATTGCGGACCATGCAGGAACTTGTCCGCGACAAGGCGATGTATGTTCCGATCTGGCAACTCGCGTTCATCAACGGAGTCGGACCGCGCGTCGCGGAGTCCAGCTTCGGCAGTATCCCGGGGTTCGCATACACCGCGCCATACGAGGATCTCGCGCTGAAAAGCGCCTGACCCCATCTGGCTTCGTCACAACCAGCCGATCGGATTGATGCCATGCGATCTTCAGATGCCGGCTCCGAACTATCCCCGATCGCCTCCGGCCCCGCGACCGCGACGCGTCGCGACTTCCTGGCTGCTGCCGCGGCGGGCACGCTCTCAGGTCTGGCGGGCTCGGCCCGGGCCGCCGACGCGGACGGGCAAATGACCATCGGAGTGCATATCTCGCTCGCTCCCGCCTGGTTCGACCCGGCCGAAACCGCCGGCATCATCACGCCATTTCTGGTGATGTACGCACTGCACGACGCTCTGCTGAAGCCGATGCCCGGGCAGAACCCGGCGCCTTGCCTGGCGGAATCCTGGTCCGCCACCGAGGATGGCATGAGCTACGAGTTCGTGCTCCGCAAGGGGACAACGTTTCATAATGGCGATCCGGTCACGGCCGAGGACGTGAAGTTTTCGTTTGAGCGCTATCGGGGCGCGGAACACACCACGATGAAGGAGCGCGTCGTTTCGGTGGAGATCCCGGACCCGCAACGGGTGCGCTTCAACCTGATGACGCGGTGGCCCGATTTCATTACCTTCTATTCCAGCGCGACCGGTGCCGGCTGGATCGTGCCGAAGCAGTACCTGGAGAAGGTCGGTGACGACGGCTTCAAGCGGGCGCCGGTCGGGGCTGGCCCATACAAGTTCGTTTCGTTCAATCCGGGTGTCGAACTGATTCTGGAAGCGCACCGGCCCTACTGGCGCAAGGCCCAGGCCGTAAAGCGCCTGGTCTTGCGGGTCATCCCCGACGAGTCGACGCGACTGGCCGCGCTGAAACGCAACGAGATCGATATCGCCATGTCGATCCGCGGCGAACTGGCGGAGGAAATCCAGCACTCGCCGGGGTTGACATTGAAGCCGGCGGTCGGGTCCGCGCCCTACTGGCTGTATTTCCCTGAACAATGGGATCCGGCGTCACCTTGGCATGACGATCGGGTGCGGCGCGCGGCGGCACTCGCGATTGATGGACCGACCATCAATCAGGCCCTGACACTGGGATTCTCGCGTCTTACCAACAGTGCGTTTCCGGAGAACTTCGAGTTCTACTGGCAGCCGCCTCCGCCGGTCTTCGATCCCGAGGAAGCGCGCCGGCTGCTCGCCGCGGCGGGTTTCCCGAACGGGTTCGATGCCGGCTATTACACCTGCGATGCGGCGTATGCGAACCTCGGCGAGGCGGTGCTCAATAATCTCACCGCCGTCGGCATCCACGCCAGGTTGCGTCCGCTCGAGCGTGCGGCCTTCTTCAAAGGTTATGCCGACAAGAAGTTCAAGAATATCGTCCAGGGTGCCAGTGGTGCCTTCGGCAACCTGGCAACGCGCATGGAAACGTTCGTGGTCAAAGGCGGTGTGTACGCTTATGGCAACTATCCGGAGCTCGATGAGCTGTTTGCCCAGCAGGCGTCCGAACTGGACCGAGGCAAACGAGAGGCGATCCTGCACAAGATGCAGCAGATCGTGCACGAGAAGACGATCTACGCGCCGATCTGGCAGCTTGCGTTCATCAGCGGTGTCGGTCCGCGTGTCGGTCAGTCAGGGTTCGGCCTGATCAAGGGATTTGTCTACCCGGCACCGTATGAGGAACTGACCCTCACGCGGGCCTGAACGATCACTGCCTAGGCGAGTCGGAAATCGAACCCCGGGAACCGCCGAACGGAGGAAACCGTGAAGCAATACATCGTCAAACGCTGTGGATACTCTCTGCTTTCGCTGTTTCTGCTATCGCTGACGATTTTCTTCTTCGTTCGCGTCACCGGCGACCCGGCAACCTTGCTTGCCGAACCTGGCGCGAGCGAGGCCGACATCGCCAAGATCCATCACCAGTTCGGGCTCGACCGGCCACTCGTGGTGCAGTACGCGCTGTTCATGTTCAAGTTGGCGCAGGGCGATCTGGGCCAGTCGTTCTACTACCAAACGCCGGTGTTCGAGCTGTACTTCTCCCGACTGCCGAACTCGCTGTTGCTGGCCGTGGTGGCGATGACATTCTCGCTGCTGGTCGGTATTCCCAGCGGGATCCTGGCAGCCGTTCGTGTTGGCACCTTCTGGGACAGCGCAGGCAAACTGTTCGCCTTGCTCGGACTGTCGTTGCCGTCGTTCTTTGTCGGCTTGCTGATGATCCTGTTCTTCACGGTCTATCTCGGTTGGCTGCCGTCGTCCGGATCCGGAACGCCATTGCACCTGGTGATGCCGGCCTTCGCCCTCGGCTGGTATTTTGCCGCCGCGCATATGCGGCTTACGCGATCGTCGATGCTGGAAGTCCTGGGGTCGGAATATATCAAGCTCGCCCGGCTGAAGGGCCTGCCGCAGGCGCTCGTCATTGGCAAGCACGCGCTCAAGAACGCGCTGATCCCGGTGCTGACCCTGGCCGGCATCAACCTGGTGCTGATGATCAACGTCGCCGTGGTGGTGGAGACGGTGTTCGCCTGGCCCGGGGTTGGGCGGCTGCTCTACGAGGGCGTTTCCTTTCGCGATTTTCCGGTAGTCCAGGGCGTGGTCATCCTCGGCGGCTGCATGATCGTCGGGGTGAACCTGCTGGTCGACATTGTTTATGCGCTGATCGATCCGCGCATCAGACTGGAGGCGTAACAGTCATGAGTACGTCAACCGAGCTCGGGGTGCTCCCGGCAAGACTTCCAGCCCGCTTCAGCTTCATCCGCGCCCGCGATTTTCCGCTTATCCCGCTGCTGATCCTCGGGATCATCGCGTTCGTCGCGGTGTTTGCCGACGTGCTGGCGCCGTACGACCCCGAGATCGGTTCGCTGTCAGCACGCTTTCATCCGCCATTCTGGCAAGCCAAGGGCCACATCGACCACCTCCTGGGTACCGACCACCTGGGCCGTGATGTGCTGTCGCGACTGATCTTCGGTGCCCGCGTTTCCATGGTTGTCGGCTTCACCGCCGTGATCTTCGCCGGCGTCGTCGGCACCACGCTCGGCATTATCTCCGGTTACCTCGGCGGCTGGGTGGATCAGTTGATCATGCGAGTCACCGACGCATGGCTCGCCTTGCCGGCGCTGACCTTTGCCATCTTCCTCGCGGCGATCGTCGGGCCGAGTGAGATGAACATCGTGATCATCCTGGCACTGGTATACTGGACGCGATATGCCCGGATCGTGCGTGGCGAGGTTCTTTCGCTCAAGGAACGGGAATTCGTCCGTCTCGCTATCGTCGCCGGCTGCTCGAAAATGACCATCATGCGGCGCCATATTCTTCCCAACGTGGTGAACTCGGCAATTGTGCTGGCATCGCTGATGCTTGGGGTGGTCATCGTCGCCGAGGCGTCGTTGTCCTTCCTCGGCATCGGCGTGCCACCGCCCAAACCCGCCTGGGGCGTGATGCTGTCGGACGGCAAGCAGGGCCTGATGGTCGGCTACTGGTGGCTCACTGTACTTCCCGGATGCTGCATCATGTTGATGGTGCTTTCGGCCAACCTTCTAGGAGACTGGCTCCGTGTCAAACTCGACCCTCAGCTCCGTCAGCTCTGAGTCCCGGCGGCCGTTTGCCTTGGTGGCAAACCGGCCGTTGCTGGAGCTCCGCAATCTTTCCACGCACTACGTCTCGGCGCAGGGCACGCGCGTCGTGCGTGCGGTCGATGATGTCACGCTCAGCATCGATCCGGGCAAGACACTGGGCATCGTCGGTGAATCCGGCTCCGGCAAGAGCACGCTGGCGCTCACCATCCTGCGTGTATTGCCACCGGCCGCGCGAATCGTTTCGGGGCAGATGCTGTTCGAGGGCGAGGACCTGGTGCGGAAATCCGACGCCGAGATGCGCCAGATACGCGGCAAGCGGATCGCCATGATCCTGCAGGACCCGATGGCATCGTTGAACCCGTTGTTCACCGTCGGCGACCAGATCGCGGAGATGATGCGCGTTCATGAAGGGACCGCCCGCGCGACGGCATGGCGCCGGGCAATCGACCTGCTGAAATCGGTCCGCATCGCATCGCCACACACCCGTGTCACACAGCACCCGCACGAGATGTCCGGTGGCATGCGCCAACGCATCGTCGGCGCGATCGGCATTTCGTGCGAGCCGCGTCTTCTGATCGCCGATGAACCCACTACGAGCCTGGATCTCACCATTCAGGCCCAGTACCTCAATCTGCTGCGCGACCTGCAGCGCGAGCATGGTCTTGGCTTGATCTTCATCACCCACAATCTCGGAATCGTTGCGAAGATGTGCGACCAGCTCGCGGTGATGTACGCTGGGCGTGTGGTCGAATCGGGCCCGGTATCGCGCATCTTCAATGCGCCTGCGCATCCCTATACCGCGGCACTGTTGAACTCGATTCCGCGCATGGGCGCAAACCGACAGCGCCTGACCGCTATTGATGGGCAGCCGCCCAACCTCGCATCGCTGCCGGGCGGCTGTGCGTTCGCACCGCGGTGTCCCCAGGCGTTCGACCGGTGTCGGATGGAGGCGCCTCCATCGATCGCCCTGGGTGACGGACAAACAGCGCGCTGCTGGCTCGCGCCCGCAATGGCCGGTACGGCGACGCGAACGGGAGTTCAGTGATGGCGGTTCTTGAGGCAGTCAGGCTCTGCAAGCATTTCCCGGCGCGGCGGGGAATCTTTGGTGGCAGCAACGGTACGGTGCGCGCCGTGGACGACATCTCGTTCGCGATCGAGCCCGGACAGACGCTGGGGATCGTCGGCGAGTCCGGATGCGGCAAGACAACGACGGCGAAACTGGTGCTTGGACTTGAGCAGCCGAGTGGTGGCAGCATTCGTTTCGATGGGCGTGATTTGGACGACCTGGATACCGCCGGGCGCCGGCATTACCGCAAGTCGGTGCAGGCGGTGTTCCAGGATCCATATGCTTCCCTGAACCCGCGCATGCGTATCGCCCATATCATCGCCGAGCCTCTGGTCACCAACGAAAAGCTGTCGGCGGACGATGTACGCAAGCGCGTTCGCCAACTGCTGGATCTCGTCGGGCTGCCGGAGCACGCCGCGGATCTGTTCCCGCATGAGTTCTCGGGTGGGCAGCGCCAGCGCATCGCGATCGCCCGCGCCCTGGCACTGTCGCCGCGACTGGTGGTGCTGGACGAGCCGGTGTCGGCACTCGACGTTTCGATCCGCGCGCAGATCTTGAACCTGCTGGGTGACCTGCAGGCCGAGCTTGGGCTGTCCTATCTGTTCATCGCTCACGATCTTGCGGCGGTCGCGCACATGAGCCACAGCATCGTGGTCATGTACCTCGGCAAGATCGTCGAGAGCGGTGAAGCTCGGGTGCTTGCGCTGGCGCCGAAGCATCCGTATACGCGGGCGCTGTTTTCCGCGGCATTGCCGATTCATCCGGACGAGCAGCAGGCGGAGACCATCCTGAAGGGCGAGGTGCCGAGCCCGCTTAATCCCCCGGCGGGCTGCCACTTCCACCCTCGCTGCCCGCACGCGATGCCGCGGTGCGGCGTAGAAGAGCCGGCGCTGGTCAACGTGAGCGGCAGTCTGGTGGCGTGTCATCTGTTCGACGCGGGGATGGAGTTCGGTAAATCGATGCACGCGGCGATGTGATAGCTTCTATGTGGGCCTGCGCCGACGGGGCTGCCTCACCTGGTGGATCGAGGACGCAGCGCCGGATGCTGGCAGGAGCTCCGGTATGCCGGGCGCGATCAGGACGCCCGATTTCACCTCGTAATGATGGCTATGCCACAGTTGCTTTTCGTCGTCGGGCAGCGAACGAAAGCGCTCCGCGCTGACGATGTACTCGATGCCGATCAGGCGTGCATCCGGCTTGTTGGAATCAAAGATCACCCATTGATGCAGGTCATGGCGAAGGTGGATGCAGAAGTGACTGGCCTCGACCTGCCGGCCCATGTCATCGGCATAGAAGTGGAAGCCGTTCAGGTAGGTGCTCATCGCTTCGACCGGATATTTCCGCTGTAGCACGCCTGAGGCCAGATCGAGCGCCCGATGCTTCAGCGGATCGCCTTTGCCGACTGCGGCCGCCGAACCCAGTTTGCGGCCGAGCAGCGCGGCTGTGGCCGCGACAACGCCAGCGGTGACGCCGAGGCTGATCGTACCCAGTAGCCCTCGGGACGAACAGGGGGTCACCACACGATCCGTACAAAATCGTACGCTAAGCCGAAGAATAAACGAAATCAGATGGTTATAAGATCGATCGGCTGCGCATCCGATCAGCCCCAGATTGCAAATCATGGGGATTTCTCGTCCAACACCTTCTCCGACATCGTGCCTGGCGGACAAGGTGACCACCAAGCCCCGGTTACCGTACGATTTTGTACAAATCGTGTGGTGATCCCTTCAACCGACAGCTGGGACCGCTTAGGGTGGGGAGCCGACGGCCCACTTCAGGTATCGTCCGTGGAAAGACGGACATTCGACTGGAATAAGGTGCAGGTAACATAGGAGACGTTGGGTGATCACCTTGATCTCATTTGCGCCAGAAGGTCGGATTGCCTCGATGTCATGCGCGGAAATCGGCCAGATATTCGGACGTCGGTGTCACGCCTGTAAGCAGTAAATGCTCCCGCGCCCGGGTGCAGGCGACATAGAGTAGTCGGCGCTCTGTTTCGTAGATGTCGTCTAGCTCCGCTTCGTCGGCGGCATCGGCAACGCGCTCGTCGAGTGGAAGAATTCCTTCGTCGCAGGACATCACGACGACGGCTCGGAATTCCAGTCCCTTGGCAAGGCTCATCGGACCGGTCGTCATCTCGTTGGCGCCCGCGAGCCCGGCGATCGCGGCCCGAGCGCGCGGGACGAGCTCCGGCGTCCGAACGAACAGGCCGATCTCAAGGGCCGCGATGCCCTCGCCAAGCCAGGTCTCGACGGCCTGACGAACCGTGTCGGCTTCCGCGGAGACGGTGGGGAGGGATTTCACCTCCGGCAACGGACCGTCGAACACCGAGATAATGCCACGCCGTTCGTCTTCCAGCCCGTCGGTGTCGCGCAGCACCGTCGGCAAGAGCCGATCGGCGGCACGCCGAATCTGTTGCGAGGTGCGGTAGCAAACCTTGAGCGTGTGCGACCGGCCCCGCACATCGACGCCGAGGCTCGCCCAGGAGAATGGATGCTGAAAAATACGCTGTCCTACGTCGCCCGACAGGAACAGGCCATCCGCCTTCGCGGGCGCCAGGGCGGCGAAGAACTTCAGCTCCGCCGGGGCAAGGTCCTGGGCCTCGTCGATGACGACATGGTCGAATGGCTTGACGGCGCGCTGTGCCAACGCGTCAGCCAAACCAGTGAAAACTTTCGCCCAGGTCGTATAGCGTTCGGCCGTCAGCGCCTCGCGTACCGACTGGAACAGCGGCCACAGACGGGCACGCTGATTGGGACCAAGCCTGCTCTTACGCCCCATTCGCTGGACGGTCGCATAGGCGTCGAGCGACGTCAGCCCCCAGGCATCGATGACGTTGGTCCACTCGGAGAGTAGAAAGCGTTCGGAAAAACCCTTGAGTTTCGCCGATGCCGTTGCGGCCAGCAGCCGCTCGCGCAGCACGCCGTCGGAGGCGATGCGCGGGCGCGCGCCATGTTCAAGCTGGTACATCTGCTCGGCGATGCCATGGAAGGACGCCGTCGTGATCCGGGGGACGACACCGCCGGTTTCGGGTGCAAGCACCAGAAGCTTTTTCGCCATGGCGTCCGCGAGAGGCTGCGAGAAGCTTGCAAGCAGAACGCGGGCGTTGGGATTGTCGCGGGCGAGTCGGACTGCGCGGTGAAGCGCCACGATGGTCTTGCCGGTGCCCGCCGAACCGGCCACGCGCGCCGGACCCGAGAAGGATCGCTCGGCCAATGTGCGTTGGGAAGGGTGGAGGAAAACGCCCCATTTCTCCCAAGGAAAGGCGAGAGCCTGTTCCAGCTCCTCCTGATCGGCGATCAGCCTGATCCGCCGCAACGCATCGGGGTGCGCGAACGGATCGGCGATGGCGGGCGTTGGCGCTGG
>JAQGHW010000100.1 GCA_028291505.1 Rhodopila sp.
ATGCGTCTCCAGCGTGTGCGTCGTTACACCGGCGTTGTAGCCCCAGACCTCGTCGAGCAGCACCTGCCGCGACACCACGCGGTTGGCCTGCCGATAAAGAAACTTCAGAATATCGACCTCTTTTGCCGTCAGGCGAATTCGCTGTTTCTTGTCGGGTCCAATCAGCAGCTTGGCCGCGGGGCGAAACGTGTAAGGCCCGATGGTGAAGACCGCATCCTCACTCGTATCGAACAGCCGAAGCTGGGCCTGCAGTCGCGCAAGTAGTTCGTTTACCCGAAACGGCTTGGCAATGTAATCGTTGGCCCCGGCATTCAGGCCGCTCACGACATCGCCTTCGTCAGACGCGCCGGTCAGCATGATGATCGGCATCGTGTGGCCTTGCTTCCGGATACGCGCACAGAAATCGCGTCCGTCGCCATCCGGCAGGTTGATGTCCAGAATGATCGAGTCAAACCGAGCCTCCGCGGCGCCAAGATGCCGGGTCGCCTCATCTAATGACGCCGCCTCGATCGATTGAAATACCCCGCTGGACGCAACCTGGTCGGCCAACACCTGGCGGAGCGCGTCGTCATCCTCAACGATCAGAATAGGTCTCGCAGCCGACATAACTTTTTCCTTCGTGATGATGCCGAAGTCCTATCCGTACCGGATTAGGTGTTTGATCGCAAAGAACGTTTGCGTGAGTGCTCGCCTCACGCAGTTTCCGCAAGTGCGAAATACCAATAATGCTCCGGACAGGCAGTCCGATGCAGTGCTACCTATCCACGATACTATTCCGGATCATGCCTGCCCGCGTGTTCAGGCTTGCCCGTCCGCCTGGTGGACGCCATCTCGTCCAATTCCTTCTCGCTCATGGATTTCTCCATCGAGCGGGACGCGCCCTTCAGGTCGCTGACTTTCTGCTCGCCGCGCTTGGCGGACAGCGCCGCACCGGCGGCTTTCTGTTGCGCTTGGGATTTCGCAGGCATCTCGACCTCCTACCGAATAATCACTGACAACTGTTGAAGCGGTCGAAAGTTCCAAACCAAACCGAGGTATCGCGCCGTCATGTCCGTCTACCGGAGCGTCGGATGCAATTCGACATAGCAACAGGGGTTATGCCGCAACCGTCGTCACCATATGGATGGCGACGAATTCAAACGCGGAGGAACGCATAGTGGCATGGACGCGCATTACAGACCCCGAGACGGTTACGGGCATGCTTCCCGCATGGTTTGGCCGCCGGATGGTCGGCCTTCGCGGAACATTCGGGCTACTGCTGACGACCGGGGATGTACTGCGACTGACCTCGATCTCCGCCGCCCACCAATCCTCGGAAGGTATCGTCCTGCTGGATGTCCTGCTCGATGAGGCAGGGGTGCCCGGCGGCATCGATCTGGCCTGGCGGTTGAAACACTTCCTGGGATCGCCCGTCCAGGGTGCCTCGGTGGCCACGGTGAACCTCGCCCACGTCGTCGCGGCGATCGAATTCACCGTGGCCGAGATGGCTGTCAATCCTGGCGACCGCGCGGTCGTGTTTGGCGATGAGATCGACGAGGATCGGGGGGTGCATTCTACCACCGAAGCGATAGGGCAAGCGGCAGGGTAAAGCGCCTTGACCCTGTTCCAACGCCTCGCTCAGCCCTGCGGCAGGCCAAACCGGCCGAGACCCGGAAGCTTCAAGGCTGGCCGACGGATGTCGACGCCCGCGACGGCACCCAGGATGTTGACCTCGATCCCCTCCACCCAGGCGAGGGTCAATCCGCCGTAACCGCCAAAGGTCAGCCGGACGCCGGTGCCGGAAGGCGTCAATCGAAACCATCGCCCATCGTACGGGTAGTCCTTGCCGATCGCCGTCGGCGGCAAGGTCGCCCGCATCTCCGGCACGGCATCCATGATGGCGGCCACGAAGGTGTTGGAGTTCGGTCCCGGCCACACCCGGTAATCGCCTGCGTTGCGCCAGGTATAGCGTGCGATGGCCGCCTCGATCTTTGGCAGCAGAGCGGCGGCACTGGCGCCGTCCGCCGCGAACACGACCTGCGGCGTGTTTCCGAACCAGCGCCCGTCCGGCTCGAAACCGTTGATCCGGATCGGCAATTCGCCCCATGCGGTATAGTCGTAGCGGGTATAGGACGGCGCACCTTCCGGCTTGAAAACGATCCAGCTATGCGATGCCAGGATGCCGCGCCAACGAACCGTCTTGGCGGAGAAAATACGCACCACGGCGGCCGGGTTCCGCGCCGGCGCCGGCAGCGCGCCAACGCTGGAACGGTCCGCCGTCCGCCAGTTGGCGCCCGTCCCGTCAGCCTCGTACAAAAGTGCTGCGACACCCAGCGGCAGCAGGTAAAACAAGCCGAACAGCGACAGGCACGCTTTGAACACGGACATCATTCTCCATAGATTGCCGCTCGGCCGCGCAACAACAAGCCGATCACCGGTTAGAGCATTTTCAGCCTGACTATGCAGGTTGAAAATGCTCTCACCTTTTGTTTGATCGCATGATTCACACGCTTTGAACGTTCCCCTCGCGTTTCGTCAGCTTGGCTGACGCCAACGAAACGCTGGCCGCTCAGCGTGATCATGCTCTGGTCGATGCCGCCGCTTGCGCCACACCAGCGCCACCGCCAATCCAGCCGTCCCGGTCACCATCAACGTGATGGCGGAGGGCTCCGG
>JAQGHW010000117.1 GCA_028291505.1 Rhodopila sp.
AACCGCCTGAAGACGCTTAAACGAGCTATGTACGGAAGAGCCAGCACTGAACTGTTGCGGGCACGCATGTTGCCACTTTCAGAAATCGAGCTTCACCAAGTTTGAGGCAGAGCCGTTAGAAATGCGAATTTCGCCGCGGTCCTGCCTTTAACCGGGTCTGTCGCGATTTCCGTGCTCGTCCCATTTTCAACGGTCACACGAGGGGCTCGGAGCAGTTCTGCTTCAGCGCAGCCGGACATCGAGTCCTTGAGCATCTTCCGGTCGGGTGATCTGTCCCTTGTTGTTCCAACTCCTCGATTTCCCGCGGAGGTTCCGCACGCCGCCTCCGCGCCGCAGCAAAAGAAGCGTCGAACGCCATATAACCCGGCATTCTGCGGATCACTTAGCTATGGGACCAATTCTCCCCGGATCGTCGCCGTTCAGATCGCTTTGATCAAGCCGCTAGGCAAGCCAGTCACTCGCCAGCACGGAAATCGCGACAGACCCCATTTGCTGCAAATGTGAGACGGAGAGCGCGTAATGATTCTCGATTTACGTGCAGTAACCAGTGAGACGCAGAGAAATTCTCAGCATTGCGTCCAGTCTGACATCGCCCTCCTCCCACGCCGCCAGCACGATCGAAGCGGATGCGCTGGCCACAGGGATGCAGCAAACCGGCTCGCCCAGGTAAGCCGACGGCCGACACCACCACGGCCAAATCGCACGGACGCCGGGTCATCCCCAGCTTTTTCTGCTTGGGGTGACTGAGGTCCTTCTACGGCGCGCCCGCGGCGACATTCAATCGTCCCTCGGCGAGCCAATGTCGCAACTCCTGCTTGGCCAGTTTACCGGTTGGCCCGTGCGGCAGTTCGACAACAAATAATACCCTGTCCGGCAGCCACCACTTCGGCACGATATCCGCCAGATGCGCGAGCAGCTCTTGTTCAGTCACCGGCTCGGCTTGGACGACGATCAGCAGCGGGCGTTCCTGCCAGCGCGGGTGCGGGATTGCGATCACCGCTGCCTCCCGCACGGCAGGGTGGCGGGCCGCCGCGTCCTCCAGCGCCTGGCTGCTGATCCACTCGCCGCCCGACTTGATGACGTCCTTGCTGCGGTCGACCAAGTGCAGAGTGTTGTCCGGATCGATCGTCGCAACATCGCCCGTCTGCAACCAACCGTCCTCGGTCATTGCTTCGACCTCCGGACGCCGGAAATAGCCGGCGGCAGACCAATGGCCGCGCACCTGCAGGTGACCGGGCGTGACGGCATCGCGCGGCAGCACGGTGCCGTCCTCACGAACAATCCGGATCGCCGCGCCGAACACCGGTTTGCCCTGCGTGCGCATCGCCGCCAAAGCCCTATCCGCCGGCAAGTCGTGCGGTGCGAAGGACATGGTCGCACCGCTGGTCGTCTCGGTCATGCCCCAGCCATGGATCGTGCGCACGCCGTGGTCGCGCAAGTAGGCCTCCATCATCGCCAACGGCGGGGCTGTTCCGCCGGAAAACAGCCGATTGAGCCGTCCCAGTCCCGCCCCGGTCTCCTGGCAATGCCGCAGGAGATCAAGGAAGATAGTCGGCACGCCGGGTGCCACGGTGATGCCATGCTCGACGATGAGGCTGTGCAGGAAGGCGCTGTCGGCCCGCCGTCCCGGCAGCACCAGCTTGGCGCCGTACATCGGGCCGAAGAACGGCACCGCCCAGCCGTTGCAGTGGAAGAACCCGGGGATGGCGAGAATCGCGTCGTCCGCACTCAGGCCCCAGGCATTGCCGCCGCCAGTGGACAGAGCATTCAACACCGTGCCGCGATGGCTGTACAGTGCCCCCTTCGGCACCCCGGTGGTGCCGGAGGTAAAGCACAGCAGGCACGCCGCCCGCTCGTCCAGCACCGGCCAGGCAAAGCCGGCGTCGCCGTCCGCCAGCAGGTCCTCGTACGATAGCAGCTCCGGCAGCGTGCTTTCTGGCAGTGCGCCCGCCGGTGCCATCATCACGTAGCGACGCACGGTGTCCAGTTGCGGAGCCAACTGTTCCGCAAGCGTCAGCGTGTCGGTGTCGACGAACAATGTCTGGTATCCGGTGAAATTAATTGCGTAGGCGATTTGCGCCGGCGGTAGCCGCGGATTCGCGGTGTGCAGCGCAGCGCCGACGCCCGTGGCGGCATAAAACAGCTCGAGATGCCGGTGCGTGTTCCACGCCAGCGATCCGATGAAACGGTTAGGTCCATAACCCAGTCGCTGCAGCGCCGAGGCAAGCTGCCGCGCCCGTGCCTCCATTCGGGCATAGTCGTAATTGATGTTCTCGCCGGTATAGCGGCCAATCACCTTCACGTCGCCGAATGTCGTGGCGCCGTGCTCCAGGATACTCGACAGCAGCAGTGGCAGATCCTGATTGAGGCCCTGCATGGCTCGACGTTTCCTTCTTTGCCGGCCATTCTGCGGCGCAACGCCCGATCGGGCAAACCGATGGCAGCGGAAGGGGACTGTTGTGGCAGGCATGATGGAGGGGAAGGTTGCCGTTGTAACCGGTGCCGGCGGCGGCGTCGGACGGGAAATCGCCATCATGATGGCGGACGCCGGCGCGAAGGTCATCGTCGCCGATATCGGCGCGTCTCTCTCCGGTGAGGGCGGCTCCGCCTCGCCCGCTCAGCAGACCAAGGCGCTGATCGAACAGAAGGGCGGCACCGCCGAAATTTGCACCGAATCGGTCGCTGCCTGGGGATCGGCGTGAAAGATCGTGCAGGCCGCGCTCGACCACTTTGGGCGCATCGATGCAGTGGTCAACAATGCCGGCATCCTGCGTGACGGCATCTTCCACAAGATGAGCGAGGATGATTGGCTGTCGGTTATCTCGGTGCATTTGAACGGGTCGTTCTTCGTCTCCCGCGCCGCGGCCGAACACTATCGCAAACAAGAGAGCGGGGCGTTCGTGCACATCACCTCGACATCCGGCCTGGTCGGCAATGTCGGACAGGCCAACTACGCCGCTGCCAAGCTCGGAATCACCGCCCTGTCGAAGTCGATCGCGCTGGATATGCAGCGCTACAACGTGCGGTCCAACTGCCTCTCGCCCTGGGCATGGAGCCGCATGACGAGTTCCATCCCCACCGCCACGCCCGAACAGCAGGCTGCGGTGGAAAAGCTTCAGCGCATGACGCCGGACAAGAACGCGCCGTTGGCAGTGTTTCTCTGTTCGGATGCGGCGAAAGGCGTTACCGGTCAGGTGTTTGGCACGCGGATGCACGAGCTGATCCTGTTCAGTTCTTCGCGCCCGATCCGCATCGTGCATAAAGCCGAGGGCTGGTCACCGGAGAGCATCGCCGAGATCGCCATGCCTGCATTCCAGGCCGGGTTCATGCCGTTGGACACATCGGAGACACTGTTCAGCTGGGATCCGCTGTAGCCGGCGCCTTGGTGCTTGGCTGACAGAAGGCGAGGCGGCCCTAGCCGCAGACCGCTATGGGGTGTCGCGCTGGATGCGATGCCCCCCTTGCAGGGCCAACCGCCGACGGGCGCAGATACCCCGTAAGGCGGGCACCGAACTGCCTTTTTTGAATTCCGCACGGATCACGCTCGCTGGCGCCGGATGCGCCAACGCCGAACCCGATCGCGCGTGCCACAGGTTTCATCGCTGCACCAGACGCGTCGCCCAGAGGGCGATTTGTCAAGGAACAGCCAAGCGCAATTGTCGCCAGGACAGACATGCACGCGGCCGAGCGCAGGCGAGGTAATCAGGTCCGCGGCTGCGAAGGCAATACGATGAGTGACCGTATCCGGATCGTCCGGACGCCAATGCCACGCGATTTTACCCGCGTCCGGCACGAGCACGCGCATCGTCTGCGCCGCGCGCACCTTGCGCTGGAGCAGATCAAGGTCCGCCGCGGCAGGCGATAGGCGCGCCGCAAAGATCCGGTAGAGCGCTTCGCGGAGTGCCTTTGCATGGGCCAGGACAGCTTCGCCCCGCGTCGCAGTGAACTTGCGTAGCCCGTTCTCCTCAGCCGCCTCGATCACGCCAACCCGCATCCCCCAACTCAGCAGGTCGCCAAAATCCGTCAACACGTCCGGTCCGAAATCTGCGCCGCGCGAATTCACCGTATTGGTGAAATCCAATACCGGATGGTCCCCGAACAACCTGATCGTCGCAACCGTCACCTCGCGCATCCGGATACCCTGTTGTCGATTTCCCCCGTTTGCAACTTCCGACGATGTAACGAGTTAAACTCGAGAATGGCGTTACGAGGGAGAGGTTCCCGTGATCGGCTCGTTTGCTTTCATGTCACTGATTTGGGGTGCCACATGGCTTGCCATGAAGCTGGGCGTGGCGACAGTGCCGCCGATTTTCTTTGCTGGCACGCGCTTCGTCGTAGCGGGGCTGCTGCTGCTTCTGCTGGCCGCACTCCGTGGCGAGACAAGACGCTTCGATCGGCGGGAGCTTGGGCGGCTGACACTCCTCCAACTGCTGATGGTCGTATTGACCTATGCGCCCCTTTT
>JAQGHW010000146.1 GCA_028291505.1 Rhodopila sp.
CGCTGCCGCGGGCATCGCATCCACCCAAAGTGCGGGCTCCAATTCTTCCCGCCGGTTCGGAAAGAACAACGCACAGGCCAGGGTGACGATCGAGAATGCGGAAAGCATCATGGTGACCGCTGCCACGCTGCCGGTGCGTTCATACAGGACGGAGACCACGGGGGCCGCGGCGGCTGCACCCAGGAACCCGACGAAGAAGCGGACCGAGTAAATTCGAGCGCGCAGGGCGGGGGAGATGTATCGCGCCGCCATCGTCTCGTTGACCGTCACCTGTCCGAAGATCGAGGCCGCCACTGCGCCGGCGAGCGGCAGCACGAGCCATCCCTGGGCGAACGACAATGCCAGCATCGCGGGGGCCAGCACCAGGCTGACCGGCAGGAACACGGTCTTCAGCGTGTTGCGATCGATCATCCGTCCGACCGAGAACTGCGTCAGCGCGCCGCACAGCGTCACCAGGAACGCGGCGAGTCCGACCAGCGGCAGCAGCGCGTCGTTCCCGGCCAGTCGCTCCTGCAGCAATTTCGGCAGCAGGATCGTGTAGGCGTTGAACACCAGCCCGGACGACATTGCGATCAGCATCAGCACGATTACCGCGCGCCGGACGAGGTGACGCGGGATCGACGGGAACGGGCGGCTGGTGGCGTGGGTGTTGACGTGCGCCAGGGGCGTGCGCATCCAGAACAGGCCGGCTACCGCGCACAGGATCCCGGGTGCAACGAAAGCTGCGCGCCAGCCGATCTCGTTGGCCAGAAAAGCGGTAACGACCGGCGCCAGCGCGACTCCGATGTTACCGAACACGCCGTTGACCCCGATGGAGCGGCCCGGTTTGTCGCCCGCGGCTTCCACCAGCATCGTCGTGCCGATCGGGTGGTAGATCGCAGCGAAGGCTCCGGCGCAGGCGAGTGCCACGGCCAGCATCATCGGGGAATGGGCGAGGCCAGCGCCGATCAGGCTGATCCCGGTGCCGAGGAAGAATGCCGTCATGAGCGGCTTGCGCCCGAAGCGCTGCGCCAACCAGCCCTGCGGCAGCGAGAGCAGGCCGTAGAGCACGAACATGCCGGTGGCCAGTGCGAGGATCGGGCCGTACGATTCGCCGAACGCGCCGCCGGGAACGGCCATTGCGAGGACGGCGGTGGGCAGGATCAGCAGGCTGTAATGGGTGATCGTGTGGGCCGTGTTGATGAACACGATCTGCCGAACGGCTGGGGTCATGACGGACGTTCCCTTCAGTCTCAGGCCAATGTAGGGTGTCGTTATGGCGATGTCTGGCCAAATTCTGTCGTATGACGGCCAAAGCCGCATGCGACCGTTCGAGCAAGCGCCGCGGCCGGTGGTCGGTTATTCCTGCGACTACGCCGCGGGCCATGAGACCGGGCTGCACCGGCATCCGCGGGCGCAACTGCTGTTCGCCACCGCCGGGGTGATGCGGGTCACGACCGAACCCGCGCTCTTCACCGTCCCTCCCGGCACTGGATTATGGGTGCCGGCCGGCACGCTGCACGCGGTTCGTATGGACGGCGCGGTGCAGATGCGTGCGCTGTTCCTGC
The DNA here is from genome assembly GCA_028291505.1 of Rhodopila sp. GTDB lineage: Bacteria > Pseudomonadota > Alphaproteobacteria > Acetobacterales > Acetobacteraceae > Rhodopila. Next base: position 1,548 of record JAQGHW010000146.1, read on the forward strand.
GGGCTGACGCAGCCGCCTCCGGCCCGGTGGCGACAATGGTGATCGCGGTGTCGCCGTTGTTGCGCGAACTGATCCTGACCGTCTGCGGGGAGCCGGTGGTGTGGGATGCAAGCGGGCCGACCCGGCTGGTTGCCGAACTGGCGCTGCACGAGATCGGTCGAGCCGGGACACGGAGGCTGTCGCTGCCGGCCTGCCACGACCCCAGGCTGGCGCGTGTCGCGGCGGCGTTGGTCGCCGATCCGGCCGATCCCCGCGATCTTGATGGCTATGCGGCGATCGCCGGTGCCTCGGTGCGGACGCTGGCTCGGCTGTTTCGTGCCGAGACCGGCATGAGCTTCCAGCAATGGCGGCGCCAGTTGCGCATGACCGAAGCCCTCGCCCGCATCGCCCAAGGTGTCCCGCCGGGTCGGGCGGCGGCTGCCGTCGGCTATGCCAGCGTCCCGGCGTTCGGAGCCGCGTTTCGGGAAACCTTCGGGACCACACCCGCGATGGCGTTGCCGAAGCGGTAAGGGTTGTTGCTTCGGCGCCGGCACACGACGAGATGCCTTCCCCGACAGACACCAACCAGATTGTTCCGGTCAGGCTGGTGTCCGCCTAGAGCATTTTTAGGCTGACTGGAAACAGTCAGCATGCTCTAGACCATTGTTTTCACGAGCAACTCTATCAGCCGGACGGTTTCAGTCAGGCTGATGTTGCTCTAAATCACCAGCCCGCCATCCACATGGATCGCCTGCCCGGTGACATAGGCTGCCGCGGGCGACGCCAGGAACGCGACCACGGCGGCGACGTCCTCAGGTAATCCCAGCCGACCGAGCGGAATGCGCGCGGTTTGCGACGCCAGTGCGCCGGGATCGATTGCCCGATGCGCGCCGGCGTCCTTGCGAATGAAGCCCGGCACGACGGCGTTGACTGTTACCCCGTCCGGCCCAAGCGCGATCGCCAGCGCACGGACCAGCGCTTCCTGTCCTGCTTTCGCCGCGGCGGAGGCCGGGAAGGTCGTCAAATCGGTGCGAAACGCGTGCGCGACAAAGCTGGAAATGGCGATGACCCGCCCGTCGGTGGCTCCGCGCAGGTGCGGCAGCGCGGCGCGGGCGAGACGGAAAAAGGCGCCTTGGATTGCCTCGGTGGACGCGGTCGGCGCCTGGTCCGTCAGGTCGGCGAATGCGGTGCGGTCGGCGAAGCCCGCGTTGCTGACCAGCACGTCCAACCGGCCGAAGCGATTTAGCGTTGCGGCAACGAGTTCAGCCGCCACGATCGGATCGGCAAGGTCGCCCATCGCCACTTCCGCCAAACCACCAGCGTCGCGAACCCAAAAGATCGGAA
>JAQGHW010000195.1 GCA_028291505.1 Rhodopila sp.
TGGCAACCAGCCTGCGGCGATGGCGGTGCTCGCCTCACCGGTGTTCACCCAGCCGCCGGAGCAAACCCTGCGGATTCTGTCGAACCTGCCCTACGTGCAGCAGGCCAACCTGGCGACATCCCGAGCCGAGGCAGAATCCTTCCCCGGCGACGGCTCGCGTGGATGAACGCTAGTCTTTCTTGGCCAAACCCACCTTGGCCTGGACCGCATCCGCCGTCACCTCAGCCGAGATTCGCGCCAGCGCGCTTTCAAGTCCGGCCGGCGTCGTCGTCGCAAGCTCCATCGCCGCTCGGCGCAGCGCCTCCCGCCGGATCAGGCGCGAGGTGAACGTGTCGAACGCGGGATCGGGTTGGTCCGGATCCGCGATCGCAGGGTCGGTCATCGCATCCTCCTGTGATGCCTGCCACATCCCCGAATCGGGACGTGGCAGGCGCCAGGCTTGTCAGCGATCAGGCGGCCTCGGCAGGGGGTTCGACGTGATCGCCCACCATCGCTTCGGTGGTGATCATCAGGCCGCCGATGGAGGCCGCGTTCTGCAGCGCGCAGCGCACGACCTTCGTCGGATCGATAATCCCAGCCTTGACCAGGTCCTTGAACACGCCGGTCTGGGCGTCGAAGCCGTAGTTGTACTCGTCCTTCTCCAGCGTCTTGCCGGAAATGACCGCACCGTCCTCACCACCGTTGGCGGCGATCTGGCGCAGTGGGGTCAGGGCCGCCTTGCGGACGATCTCGATCCCGACGCGCTGGTCCTCGTTGTCGCCCTTCAGCTTGATCAGGATCTGCGAGGCGCGCGCCAGAGCAACACCGCCGCCCGGAACGATCCCTTCTTCAACCGCTGCCCGAGTCGCGTGCAGGGCGTCGTCGACGCGGTCCTTGCGCTCCTTCACTTCGGTTTCCGACGACCCGCCGACGCGGATGATGGCAACGCCACCGGCCAGCTTCGCCAGACGTTCCTGCAGCTTCTCCTTGTCGTAGTCCGAGGTGGTTTCCTCGATCTGCGAGCGGATCTGCTTGCAGCGGGCCTGGATGTCGGCCTTCTTGCCCGCACCCTCGACGACCGTGGTGTTTTCCTTGTCGATCAGCACCTTCTTCGCGGTGCCGAGCATCGCCAAGGTGACGTTCTCCAGCTTGATGCCAAGGTCTTCGCTGATGACTTCGCCCTTGGTCAGGACCGCGAGATCCTCCAGCATCGCCTTGCGGCGATCACCGAAACCCGGAGCCTTCACCGCCGCGACCTTCAGCCCGCCACGCAGCTTGTTCACCACCAAGGTGGCAAGCGCTTCGCCCTCGACGTCCTCGGCAATGATGAGCAGCGGACGACCGGACTGAGCGACGGCTTCCAGCACCGGAAGGATCGACTGCAGGTTGGACAGCTTCTTTTCGTTGAGCAGGATGTAGGGGTTTTCCAGCTCGACCGTCATCTTCTCGGCGTTGGTGATGAAGTATGGCGACATATAGCCACGGTCGAACTTCATGCCTTCCACGACATCGAGCTCGGTGACCATGCCCTTGGCTTCTTCGACGGTGATGACACCCTCGTTGCCGACCTTCTGCATCGCTTCGGCGATCATCTTGCCGATTTCAACTTCGCCGTTGGCCGAGATCGTGCCGACCTGAGCGGTTTCCGCCTGGGTGGTGATCTTCTTCGAACGCTTCTCAAGCTCCGCGATCAGCGCGATCACAGCCTTATCGACGCCGCGCTTCAGGTCCATCGGGTTCATGCCGGCGGAGACCGCCTTGGAACCCTCACGGATGATCGCCTGCGCCAGCACGATCGCCGTGGTGGTGCCGTCGCCGGCGACGTCATTGGTCTTCGAAGCCACTTCGCGCACCAGTTGGGCGCCCATGTTTTCGAACTTGTCCGAAAGCTCGATCTCCTTGGCGACGGTGACGCCGTCCTTGGTGATCCGCGGCGAACCATAGCTCTTGTCGAGCAGCACGTTGCGTCCCTTGGGACCCAGCGTGACTTTCACGGCTTCTGCGAGTGTATCGACACCGCGCGTCATGCGCTGGCGTGCATCGCCACCGAACCGAACGTCCTTGGCAGGCATGTGCGTATCCTTCCCGAAATCGTATGCGTGGCCGGCTCGCCAACCGGCAGGAGCCAGCAACGAAGGTTTTGATCATAGCCAGACAGGGTGCCCGGAAGGGCGCCGACTTGGCGTTCAGGCCGATTTCCGGCCACCGTCGCGACACAACTGTTTCGCCGGTAAGGGGACTTAGCACTCTTCCCATGAGAGTGCCAGGGGTAAGATTGGGCGGCGATTTGCCGCCGTCCTACTCCGCCGCCTGACGCTTCACCCGGTCGGCGAACTGCTTGCGAAACTTGACCACTTTCGGGGCTACAACGACCTGGCAATACCCGCTGTATGGGTTGCGGGTGAAATAATCGTGGTGTTCGGGTTCGGCTTCGTAGAACACCGTCAGCGGCTCGATCTGGGTCACCAGCTTGCGCGGCCAGATCTTGGCGTCGGTGATTTCCTGCATGACCGCCCGCGCCGCCTCGGCCTGAGCGTCCGAGTGGGTCAGGATGATCGAGCGATACTGCGAGCCGACGTCGTTGCCCTGGCGGTCCTGCGTGGTGGGGTCATGGATCGAGAAGAACACCCGCAGCAGGTCGGCGTAGGCCAACTGGCTGGGGTCGAATTTGACCTGGACGACCTCGGCATGGCCCGTGCGGCCGGTACAAACCGCCTGGTAGCTGGGGTCGGGCACGTCGCCGGCGGCATAGCCCGACATGACCCAGCTTACGCCGCGCAGGTCCTTGAAGACGGCTTCCAGGCACCAGAAGCATCCACCGCCCAGGGTGGCGGTTTCTTGTGTCGCGCTCATGGGTCAGTGGCTCCCTTTCCGTTGGTTGGGAGCATATATGGGGTTTCGCTCCCCGTCACCCAGGGCCCCGGTGTCGAACCGGGTCCCCTGTCAAACCCAGGCTGGCTACACGGCTTTGGCAGCCTTTTTCGCCGCTCGGGCGGCGTCCTCGGCGGCGGCTTCGGCCTTGCGGGCGTCAACTTCCCCGGCGTGGTGGCGGTATAGGTCCAGCGCCTGCATGGCGTGCTGGTTGGCCGCGGTATCGGTCTCGGCGGCTTCGGTGGCGAGGTGTTTGGCCTTCTCGAAGTTGCCGGATTCACACTGCCTGGCGGCGTCGCGGTGCATGCCGGCGGCGATCTCGAGGTGCCGAGCGGCGTCGTTGTGGTGGGCCGCGGCGGCCGTCTTGATGTCGTCCATCAGTGTTGCTCCCTGGTTGATGCAAGGAAAGTAACGGATCAGGTCCGGTTGGGTTGCCTGGGCGGAGGCCGATGGAAGAAATCCGCTGGCTGATTTCGTTTGTCACCAACGGGTCATTGATTGCACGCACTGGTACATCCCGGGAAGAAAGCAAGTATTAAACACAGATTTAGTGGATTAAGGGCACAGATTAGGGGGAGCTTGACATTGCGCCTGGTCTTGTGTCTCCGCCTCGGCACCGCATGCAAGCACGGCCCGTGCCAATTCCCCGTCTGTGTAATCTGTGCCCTTCATCCGCTGAATCAGTGTTAAATGCTTGCTTGCCTTTGCCGTCTTCTGC
>JAQGHW010000228.1 GCA_028291505.1 Rhodopila sp.
GCTGGAGATGTCGAAGGATGGCAGCTTCAAATATGCCGGCCGGGATACCGCGCCTGATCCGCTGATCGTTTCGGGGGAGGCGGCGATCTCGTTCGGGTCTTCGTCGTCGCGCGGCAATCTGGTCAAGTCGGCGAAGTTCGATTGGGCGGAGGCGTATCTTCCGTATGACCCGGAGCTGATCAAGACTCCGATGAACTCGATCATCGGTGGCGCCAGCTTGTGGACCATGACGGCGCCGGAACGGACTGCGGGGGAATACAAGGCGGTGGCGGAGTTCCTGAAATACATCGGCAAGCCGGACGTCGATTCTACCTGGAGCCAGAACACCGGCTATGTACCGGTGACTTTCGCCGGGTATGAGCTGTCGAAGCAGCAAGGCTACTACAGCAAGAACGTTGGGGCGGACATTCCGGTGGAGCAGCTTGCCCGCGGCAGCATGACGGAGAATACCAAGGGCCTGCGGCTTGGGCGGCTTCCGGAAATCCGCAATATCATCCAGGAGGAACTGGAGAAGGCGTTGCAAGGCGGCCAGACCGCGCAGCAGGCTTTGGACTCCGCTGTCGCGCGCGGGAACAAGGTGTTGAAGGAGTTCGCCAGGTCCGCGAAGGCCTGAGCGCGACATGGACCGCCGGACGGTCTTCAACGGACGTCTTTTGCCGGTGATGTTGTTGTTGCCTCAGCTTTTGCTGACGTTCTTCTTTTTCTACTGGCCGGCGGGGGAGGCTGTCTGGTCCAGCCTGATCACGCAGGATGCGTTCGGACAGGGGTGGGTGTTCGTGGGTGTCGACAATTTCGTCGATCTGTTCACCGACCCTTTGTACCTGGATTCGATTGTCCGCACGGTGTTGTTCTGCGTGGCGGTCAGCGTGCTGTCGATGGGCATTGCGCTGGGTCTGGCGGTGTTCGCGGACCGGTCGATCTCGGGCAGGGGCGTGTATCGGACGTTGCTGATCTGGCCGTACGCGATCGCGCCGGCGATGTCCGCTGTACTGTTCCTGTTCGTGCTGAATCCTCGGGTCGGGCTGTTGGGGCGTTGGCTGAACCATCACGGTGTCGCCTGGGATTACACACTGAACGGGGCGCAGGCGATGCTGATGGTGGTTTCCGCGAGCGCATGGAAGCAGGTCAGCTACAACTTCATCTTTTTCCTGGCGGGGTTGCAGTCGATCCCTCGTGCGGTGACCGAGGCGGCCAGGATGGATGGTGCCAAAGGCTGGCACCGGTTCCTGACCATTACGTTTCCACTGCTGGCGCCGACGACGTTTTTCCTGGTGGTGGTCAATGTGGTCTACGCCGCGTTCGATACGTTTGGCGCAATCTATGCGCTGACTCAGGGGGGGCCGGGGAAGGATACCGAGACCCTGGTCATCAAGGTTTTCCGGGATGGGGTGATCAACCAGGACATCGGGTCTTCGTCGGCTCAGTCGGTGGTGCTGATGGCGGGGGTGATCGCGATCACGGCGGTGCAGTTCCGGTTCATGGGGCGGAGGACGGTGTCGTGAGGGAGCGTCCCGATTTCCTCGCCCATGGCGTCCTGATCCTGGGGGTGTTGCTGTTCGCGCTGCCCGTCTGGCTGGTGTTTGCCGGGTCGACCCAGGATTCGGACGCGATCACGAGGGGGGAGCTTTCACTGGTCCCGCATTTGTCCAACCTGTCGGTCTATGCGCGGGTGCTGACAACCCGCACGATGGGGACGGAACCGGTCTGGCACATGCTGCTGATCTCGTTCGGTATGGCGCTGGCGGTCGCATTCGGAAAGATCGTCATTTCGATCCTGTCGGCCTATGCGGTGGTGTTCTTTCGGTTTCCGTTCCGCCAGGTAGCGTTCTGGCTGATATTCGTTACGCTGATGCTGCCGGTGGAGGTCCGCATCATCCCGACCTACGCGGTGATGGCCGACTTTGGCCTGATCAACACCTTTACCGGCCTGTGGGTCCCACTGATCGCCTCGGCCACCGCGACGTTGCTGTTCCGGCAGGTGTTCACGGCGATACCCGATGAACTGGTGGAGGCCGCGCGCATCGATGGTGCCGGCCCGTTGCGGTTTCTGTGGGACATCGTACTGCCGGTGTCGGGTGCCAATATCGCGGCGCTGTTCGTCATCCTGTTCGTCCTGGGCTGGAACCAATACCTGTGGCCGCTGCTGGTCGCCACCAATCAAGGCCTGGACACGATCGTCATCGGCATCGTCAAGATGATCGGCCAGGAGACCCAGACGGACTGGAGTGCGGTGATGGCGACGACTGTGCTGGCGCTGCTGCCGCCGGTGCTGGTTGTCGTTCTGATGCAGCGCTGGTTCGTCGCCGGCCTGACGGAAGGCGAGAAGTAGATGGCGACGCTGGAATTGCAGGGCCTGCGCAAGAGCTTTGGCGCCACGCAGGTGCTGCGTCAGATCGATCTTTCGCTGGTCGATGGTGAGATGCTGGTCATCGTTGGTGCCTCGGGCTGCGGCAAATCGACACTGCTGCGGCTGGTGGCAGGGCTGGAAACGCCGACCGAGGGCCGGATCACGATTGGCGGCCGGGATGTGACGGCGCTGGACCCGTCGGAGCGGGACATCGCGATGGTGTTTCAGAACTATGCGCTGTATCCACATATGTCGGTCTTTGATAACATGGCCTATGGACTGCGCATTCGTGGGTTGTCGCGTGGCGAGATCACTCGGAAAGTGGAAGAAGCGGCGGCTTTGCTTGGGTTGGAGTCGTTGCTGACGCGAAAGCCGAGGCAGCTGTCCGGGGGGCAACGGCAACGTGTGGCGATGGGTCGGGCTATTGTTCGTGATCCGAAACTGTTTTTATTCGATGAACCGTTGTCCAACCTGGATGCCAAATTGCGGGTGCAGATGCGTGCGGAAATCCGTCGGCTGCAGCGCCGGCTTGGGGTGACCAGCCTGTATGTCACGCACGACCAGGTTGAAGCGATGACGCTGGGCGACCGTCTGCTGATCCTGCACGAAGGCACGCCTGCCCAGTTGGCTACGCCGATGGAGGTGTTCGAGCGGCCCGCCGATACTTATGTCGCCAGCTTTGTCGGGTCGCCGACAATGAATTTCCTGGCCGGACGGCTTGTGCATGACGGCACCGCGGTGCAACTGGAGGCGGGGCCGTTGATCCCGCTGCAAGGCCATCGCGTGGGTGACACCGTTACGCTGGGCATCCGGCCGGAGCATCTGACGCTTGGCGGTGGCGATCTGACGCTGGCGGTCGATCTGATTGAACCGCTCGGTTCGGAGACGCTGGTGCATGGGCGGGTGGTTGGCCGGGATGACGATGCCATCACTGTGAAGGTGCCCGGTGTGGTGGGATTGGTCGAGACGGTTTCGGTTGGTGTTCAGGCCGACCACGCGCACGTGTTTGATGGGGTGACTGGGAAGCGGATCGATCCGGTAAAGTGATGGTCAAGGTTGGCTTGGTGATACTTGGCTGTGGTTCGGGAGCCGGCCGGCCGGACCGGACCTGCCCTCAACCGACCGCGTCGCGCTTGCCGCACCGGCTATTCCAACGTTTGCTACAGCTTGCTGAATTGACCTGAGGGCCTACGCCGTAGTCGCGCAGTGGCGGCAAGTGTGATAAACCCCTATCCATGACCGTCACCGAGGCCTTTCCGCACGCGCCTGACGCCCTCTCTGGCGTATGTCGTCGTTTCCATGTGCGACGACTGGATCTGTTCGGTTCGGCCGCGACCGGCCTTGGCTTCGATCCGGCGCGCAGCGACCTGGACATCCTCGTTACCTTCGACGACCTCCGACCTGCGGACTACGCTGACGCCTATTTCGGCCTGCGGGAGGCCCTGGAAGCGCTCTCGGGCCGGCCGGTCGATCTCGTGACCGAAGCCGCATTGGAGAACCCGTACCTCCGGCGTAGGGTGGAGATAGAACGCCGCCCCCTGTTTCCAACGCCGTGACAGCGATTTCGCCTGATGCTGCCAAGTATCTCTGGGATGCGCGGCGCGCGGCTGAAAGGATCACTCGCTTCACCGCTGGCCGAACCTTCGACGATTATCTTTCCGATGAGCTGCTGCGCTCCGCGGTGGAACGTCAATTTGAGATCATTGGGGAGGCGCTTGGCGGGTTGCGCCGGGTCGATCCCACGCTCGCGGGCGAGATTCCCGACCTCCCGCGCATCGTCGCATTCCGCAACGTGCTCATCCATGGTTACGCCACGGTTGACGACCAATTGGTCTGGGGCGTCACGGAGCGTGACCTGTCCGCACTGCTGACGACGCTGACGCGCATGCTCGCCGAGGACGAACGGTGACCAAGCCCGGGCGCTTCACTTTGAATGGCCTGAGGCCGGTCGCAACGCCCTCCCGCCTCGGTTGACCCCCTCCATTGTCCCCGGCATGACCGAGGGAATTGGGAGGAACCAGCCATGTTGACCGACGCCGACAACGTTCTGTTGACCCGCACCGGCCCTGCAACGCCGATGGGCGATCTGTTTCGCCGCTTCTGGCACCCGGTTCTGCTCAGCGCCGAACTGCCCGAACCGGACGGGGCGCCTGTTCGTGTCACGATCCTCGGCGAGGAGCTGCGCGCGTTTCGGACTACCGATGGATCGGTCGGTCTGGTTTCGCCGCGCTGTCCGCATCGCGGTGCCGACCTGTTTTTTGGCCGTAATGAAGACGGCGGTATCCGGTGTGCTTATCACGGTTGGAAATTCGGGGTTGACGGACGCTGCCTCGCGTTGCCGACGATGGACCCGGGCCCTGCTCGGGAACGCGCCGAGGACAATGTCCGTCTGCTGGCTTATCCGACGCGGGAGGCTGGGGGCTTTGTCTGGGCGTATCTCGGCCCGCGGGAGCATGTGCCGCCGCTGCCGCGATTTGAGTTTTTGACATTGCCGGCGTCGCATTTTTTCGTTTCGAAGAAGCTGCAACAATGCAATTGGGCGCAGGCGTGCGAGGGTGGCCTGGACACGGCGCATTTTTCGTTTCTGCATATGGCGATCTCCAAAGCGGACGATGTGACGGCGCGGCTGCTGACGAAGGTGTCGTCCGGCGCCGACACGGTCCGCTGGATGCGTGACGACGGTGCCCCCAGGTTTACCATCGCGGATCATCGGGCGGGGCTGGTGCTGGGTGCCGCTCGCCGTGGCGACCCTGGCGAGACGTATTGGCGGATCAGCCAGTTCCTGATGCCCAACCATGGGTTGGCGCCCAACGCATTCCCGGGTGAGAACTACCACGGTCAGTGCTGGGTGCCGATCGACGATACTTCGTGCTGGATCCACAACTATACCTGGAACCCGGATCGCCCGCTGACCGATGCCGAACGCGGGCGTTACCGAGCGGGGTCGGGGGTGAATGCGGAGGTGGATGCGAAGTATATTCCGTTGCGCCGGCGGGAGAATGACTATCTCATCGACCGCGTTAAACAGAAAACGGACAGTTATACTGGGATCGAGGGGGTGTCCGAACAGGATGCTTGCATACAGGACAGTCAGGGGCTGATCGCCGACCGCTCGACGGAGCATCTGGGGCCGACGGATATGGGCGTGATCCGGTTTCGCCGGCTGATCCTGGACGCGGTCCGTGCACTGGCGAATGGTGAGCCGCCGGTGGCGATCGCGCATCCGGAGGCCTTTTGCGTCCGGGGCGGTGGGGCGGTCGCGCCATCGGACATGAAGCTGGCTGACGTGATGCGCATCCGCTTCGGACACGAAAATGGCCTGGTCTCGGCCGGCACGGATACGGCAGGGACCCTGGCGTCGGCTTAGGTTTTGCCGTTCAGTGCTCGCCATTCTGACAGCGGAATTCGCGGGAGGTCCGGGCGTGGCTGGTCGGGCAGCATGCAGATGTATTCGAGTGAATGGCCGTCCGGATCATCGAAATATACGCTGGCGGCGGGCATCCAGGTCAGCACGACGGGCTCTTCGATTGGCTGCCTGCCTGTCCCGCTCAGGGGGTCAGGCCGGCCGCGCGCAGGGCTTTGATCGAGGCCTCCACCTGCTGCAGGGTCACGCGGAAGGCGATGTGCAGCCGCATTGCCATCGGTGAGGAATGGATCGACCAGAGACCCAGCATGGCGGCTCCGGGCGCGCCGATCCAGAAGAAGGCGACGTGGCGGGACGGGATGGTGTGGGCCAATTCCAGTCCGAGCACGTCCCGGTAGAAGGCGATCGAACGGTCGAGATCGGAGACGGTCAGATGGGCTTCGAACAGGCCGCCGATTGGAACAAGGGCCATGGCTGTGACTCCATTTGGGCGATGCCGGCCATGGTGCCTGAGGATCGGGTCGGTGGGCAGTCTCGCGCGGATCGTCAGGCCGCTTTCGGCGTGCGCCGGCGGTTCTTGCGGGCCGCTTTCAGCGCTTCCGCCTGATGGCGCAACCGCTTTCGGATCGGCTCCAACTGGGTGGGGGCGACGACCAGGGGTGCG
>JAQGHW010000243.1 GCA_028291505.1 Rhodopila sp.
AACGAGGGCACCGCTTGCGACGGCCGGCTCGCCGCTGCCAGCAAAATGGCGCCTAGAAGAAGGACGTCGCCGACCCTCGACAGTAAGCCTGGCATGATGCGCTGCTTCACCTAGCGCAAGGTGGCCAGAAAGGCGATCAGGTCGGAGCGCTGATGCGGGTCCTTAAGCCCCGGATAGGTCATCAGCGTGCCCGGCACGACCTGACGCGGCGCAGCGAGATATCGATCGAGCGTACCAGGATCCCATACGAGTCCAGACGCTCGGTTGGCAGCAGAGTAATGGAAATTCGGGATCATTCCCGAATGCCGGCCAACCACCGAATACAGGCTTGGTCCAATAATGTTTCGGTTCGGTTGTGTGGAGTGGCAGATGTCGCATTGCGACTGGAAGACCTTCTTCCCTGCGGCAGCGTCCTGCGCCCGTGCCTGCGTCATGGCACTCAGCTCGAAGATCGCCGCAAACAGGATTCCACCCAGAAGCACGTGTCGCATGCTCGTCGCCCCTCATTGCGTCCAGTGCGCCGGCTCGCGTTCACATACCGGTTGCTATCGACATTGAGGACGCAGCCGGAGACTGCTTAATTCCAAAGCTCAGAGATTTTTTCCCGGCGGCCATTCGTAACGGTGGTGGTCGTCACGCAAGCTGTTGGACGGTGACTCATGGCAACCGCCTTCGATGCTGACTCGTAAGGAATGGGTCAACGGCGCTCAAAAGGTGCGCCGGACGTTGAACGCGAAGAAGCTACGGTCGGCGAGCGGCTGAATGCCGGCCGAACCGATGTAGTCCGTCGCCCGGACCTCGACGTGCCAGACGCTGCGAAAGGTTGCCCCGATGCCGATCGTTATATTGCCCGTGCCTGCCACCATCTCCGGGTCCACGCTCGATCGGCCCACGATTCCGTAGGCGGCGGCTACGAACGGCGAAAGGTCCAACGCGGGCAGAACGTGAAAGTAGTCGAACGTGAGCTTGCCCTGCACGGCTGCGGCCGCCCGGGTGGTCGTCGGATCACGCCCCCCGCTGTCGGCTGTCGTGCGCAACAGGGCATTGCCGGCCAGTTCCGCGGCCAGCGTCGCCCGGTCCCAGATCGCGTTCGCGGGCCGCTCAGCGACGATCGAGACTTGGCCATGCACCGTGTCGCCGCGTGGCAAGGACGACGGACCCAGGTCCGTTCGGGCCAGCAACGGCGCGCCTCGCCGGACCGAGACCTCGCCGGCAAGGTTGTCATTGCCGAGGAAGGTGGATGCGCTCGCGCCGAACACGTCTATGCCGCTCGCATAGACCAGGCGATAGGTGCCGATCTGGCCGGGCAACCCGCAAGGCCCGGTGCAGCCGGCCATGGTCACCACCGGGGAGCGTGCGTTGTAGCGCAACGCGTAGACTCCCAGATCGGCATCCCCGAGCGTCACGTGCACCGCTGCGCCGAACTGGCCGCCGGCGCCAGGCTGTTGGTCGGACACGCGATAGAGGAACTGGCCGGGCGCGGCGATAAACCGTTCGCCCCCCGCATCAAGGATGTCGGTCGTCGAGAAATAGCTGCCAACGCCGGGCATGCGGTCTTGCCGCCATTCGAGCTGATCATAGAACTCGATCGACAGGCCGGGGCGAAGCTGCACACTGGCGGAGATCTGGTTGACCGGCAGGAACAACTCGCGCGCCGGCGTATTCGGCACGTTGTTCGACTTGATGAAGTCGATCGGCGCCTGTCCGATCGCAATGCCGTTCTCACCGAAAAACAGGCTCTCGCCCCAGATCAGCGTGTGCCGCCCGAGCCGTACACCCACCTGCGCGCCGCCCAAATCGAACGTGTCGTGCACGAACGCGTCGAGCACCTCGCCGTCGAGTCCCTCCAGGCTCTGCACGGCCCGCGTGAAACGATTGTGCGGAACGCTGATCGGATTGAACGTGGCTGGCGAGTCGTTGGCGTTGCGCTGCCGGTAGACCGGATCGTACCAGCCGGCTCCACTCAGGCGCACGCCCGCGGCGCCGTAATCGGCATCGAATTCCGAGAACACGTCGGTCCGGTTGGAGACATCGCCTGACGAAAAATTGCGGTCGCCGTCGTCGCCGTTGGGGTTGGCCACGAGCCGTTGCTGGCGTGCCCCCAGGCGGCGCAGGCCGGTGAACTGCACAGTCGTGTCGAGCCGCACGGACAGGTCGCCGTCGGACCAAAGTTCACCGGCCGATGCGGTCTCGACGCCGGCCAACGCGCATGCAAGCATCATTGCGGTGACCAACCTTCGGACGCTGACCGTGTCGGTACGTCTTCTCCTGGTGCTGATCTGCGCGTTCGGCGCCCCAGCGCGCGCGGGGGTTTCGCCCGCAGAGGCGGCTAGGTTGGGCACGACCCTCACACCGATGGGGGGCGAGCGTTCCGGCAACGCCGATGGAAGCATCCCGGCATGGACCGGCGGCATTTCGGCTGCGGCGGTGCAGACTGCGGGGCCGAGACTGGACCCGTTCGCGACGGAAAGGCCGCTGTTTTCAATCACCCTAAGCAACCTCCCGCGCTACGCGGCCCGGCTTCCCGAGGGCGCGAAGGCGTTGTTCGCGAAATACCCGGACTATCGGATGGATGTCTATCCGACGCACCGCACCGCCGCCGCGCCACGGGCGGTCTACGACGCGATCCAGCGCAACGCGACCGCTGCCCGCGCCGCGCCAGAGGGGATCACCAGCGGCATAGAGGGCGCGGCCGGCGGCATCCCGTTTCCGATCCCGCAGGACGGCGCCGAAGCGATATGGAACCACGAACTCGCGTTCTGGGGCGCGGCGCGCGAGACGCGGCTTGCCACCTACGTGGTGTTCGGCGCGCAACCGCCGGAGTTGACGGACGACCGGCAAGAGGTGGTCGATTTTCCGTATTATTATCCAAACGCGACGCCGAACGGCATCGGGGCATATTACCTCGAACGGCGGGAGGCGACGGTTGGCCCAGCCGAACACGCGGGTGAAAGCTATGTGACGTTGCAGCCGCTGAATGTCGCGCGGGACAAGTTCACTGCGTGGCAATACCTTCCCGGGCAGCGCCGGGTGCGGCGCTCGCCGTCGC
>JAQGHW010000272.1 GCA_028291505.1 Rhodopila sp.
CCGGAGATCATCCACGTCGATAACGGCCGAGAGTTCCATTCGCGGGCCTTCGAGCGCGGATGTCAGCAGCATGGCATCCGCATCGAGTATCGCCCGCCGGCGACACCTCGTTTCGGCGGGCATATCGAACGGCTGATGGGAACCCTGATGGGGCGGGTTCACGCGTTCCCCGGTTCGACGTCGTCCAATGTTGTGGCACGCGGCGCCTACGATGCCGAGGCCCGAGCCGTCCTGTCGTTCCGGGAATTCGAGCACATCCTGGCTCTGGAGGTGCTGGGCCCATATCACAACGAAATCCACTCGGCATTGGGTCGGACACCGGCCTCGGCCTGGACCGAAGGCATGGCCAAAGTCACGCTGCGCAGTCCGGCCAACGCCACCGTATTTCTGCGGGATTTTCTACCGTTCGAGGAGCGCATCGTCCGGCGCGACGGTATTCGCCTGTTCGGTATCGCTTATCAAGATGGTGGGTTGGCTCATTTGGTGGATCACGGCCCTGGTAAGCTGAGGGTCAAATATGATCCGCGGGACCTCAGCGCCGTGTTTGTCGAGTTGCTTACCGGCGACCACGTCCGGGTGCCCTATGCCGACCTCAGTCGCCAGCCCATCACCCTCTGGGAGCATCGAGAGGCCACCCAGAGGCTCCGCCGGGAAGGCCGCCGCACTGTCGACGAGCACGCAATTTTCACGGCGGTTGCGGAACAGCGCCGTCTGCTGCTCGAGGCGCAGGAGCGCAGCAAGTCCGCACGGCGGGCCGTTGCTCGTATCGACGAGGCGGCGCGTGCGACGACGGCGGCGAGATCGAAGGGGGAGGGACAGGGCATGGAAACCGATGAGGATGCCAGGGTGCCGATGCCTCGGGATGGCGAGCCGAGTGGCGTGGAGTTCTGGTGATGGCAGACGCTGAGTTTTCACATCTTCCCCAGGACGTGCGGCCGATCGCGGCGCTCGATGCGGCGGCACGGATCGCCCACATCCGTGTGGCGCGATGGGTGCAGCACGCCGCCGCGGATCGTGTCCTTGGCTACCTGCACGAGGCGCTCGCACAACCGCCGCGAGAGCGCATGGAGAACCTCCTCCTCGTCGGCGAAAGCGGGATGGGCAAAAAGATGCTGATCCGGAAGTTCGAGCGGCAGACAATAGCCGCAGTTGACGATGCTGGCGGCGTCCAACGCCGTCCTGTTGTCGTCATGCTGATGCCGCATCAGCCCACGGAGGCGCAGTTCTTCGGCCAGTTGCTGGGTGCATTGCATGCGCCGGTGGCGGGGCATTTCATCCGTGGTTTTCCGCTGCAGGATCCGGCCGTGCGCCTGCTGCACGAGCTCGGCACGCGCGTCGTCGTCATCGACGAGCTCAACTCTTTGCTGGCGGGCACGCCGCGTCAGCAGCGTGTCTTTCTGCAATTGCTGCGTTTCCTGTCCAACGAGCTGCGGCTGGCGTTCGTCGGTGTAGGCGTACCGGAAGCACGCCACGCTCTGCTTTCCGACAGTCAGCTGCGGAGCCGCTTCACCGATATCGAACTATCGCCATGGTCCCTGAGCGAGGATCTTCGGGACTTTGTGGCACGGCTGACCTGGAGTTTGCCGTTGCGCCAACCTTCGCCCGTGGACTCGCCCAAGCTTCGACGCCTCCTGGTGGAGCGGACCGGCGGTATCACGCTCGGAATTTGCAAAGCGTTCGAGCGAGCGGCGATCGCCGCGACCCGAGAGGGACGGGAGAAGATCGATCTGAGCAGCTTCGAGGATCCCGAGATCTGGCGCGGCGTTGCCACACCGAGCCGGACCGTGCGGACGCAGCCGCGCGCTACGATGGCTCAACAACCGGCGTAATGCCGGCTCCGCTACCCTTGGCGCCCCGACCCTATGCAGGGGACGCCATCTCATCCTGGGTCAAGCGGGTTGCTGCGCGGTACGACATCGCGGCGCACCACCTGGTTTCGCACCTTCTTGACGGATACCAAGTCAGCGTGGGCCGAACCGAGCGGCTCGATCATCGCGCGGACGCCACTTTGGAGATGGCGCTGGGGAAAGCCACGCGGTTCGATCTCGCGCGGATCGAAAGCCTACGCATCGCCGGCGATGACGGCAGCGCCTCATGCTGGCACCGGATGTGCCCGGCCTGGTGCCCGGTTTGCATCCGCGGCGATCTCGCGCACCTGGGAGAGGTTTATGAACGTGCCATCTGGCGGCTGGGCTGCTGTGTGCTCTGCCCACGCCATGGGATGCCACTCGACGACACGTGCCGGCATTGCGCGGCGGAGGCGCCGTGTCACTTCCGTGGCGTCAACGGGCTTCTTCGATTGGCCTGCAATACGTGCGGCCGGCAAGTCGATCCGACGCTTTGCCGAAACGGTGGGTTGGATGACGAAGGCGCCAGAGTACTGGGTGTTCGGCTCACTCTCAGTCTCACCCAACGGATCGGGAATCTCCAAGGCGATGCGCTTGCGGCATTCGGCGGGTCGGTTCCCCGTAGATCGTGGGGTCTCGTGCCGTCGGCCAGTCCCTTGATTGATGCCATTCGTGAGCTGGCTGTTTGTATCATCGTGGCCACAGGGACAAAATTCATTCCAGGGATTGAACTGCCTGAGCCACAAGCCGGGCAGGCGATTTCGCTTATTTATGAGCCGATTACACTGGCCTCGTTGCCGGTGTACGCAGCCCGCG
>JAQGHW010000328.1 GCA_028291505.1 Rhodopila sp.
CTGGCCGCCCGCTGCGACCGGCAGGTGCATCTGTCGGACGGCCGGGTGGATGAAGTGATCCTGGCGTGAGCGTCGCAAGCCCAATGCTCCGGCACGTCGTTCTTTCCGCGTCATGGCCGGGCCACCCACGACGATGCCGCACGCCCGAATGATCCTCGCCCTGACCATCGCCCGCCGGGAACTGCGCGGCGGCGTCCGAGGCCTCTGGATCGTCCTGCTCTGCCTCGCCCTTGGTGTCGGTGTCATCGCCGCCGTCGGCACGCTGCGAGCCGCCGTCGATGCCGGCCTCGCCGCCGACGGCCGCGCCCTGCTCGGTGGCGACCTGGAGGTCGATGGCGGCTCCCAGCCCCTGCCGGCCCAACTCCGCGACTGGCTCCACGCCCGGGGCGCCACCACCTCCGACGTGGCCCAGATGCGGTCCATGCTGGTCGCCCCGTCCGGTGAGCGGCAATTGATCGAACTGAAGGCCGTCGACGGGCGATGGCCGCTGGTCGGCGAGGCCACCATCCAACCCGACCAGACGCTTCCCGCCGCGCTGGGGCAGAAGGACGGGCAATATGGCCTGCTGGCCGAACAGATTGTCCTCGACCGCCTCGGCCTTCATCCGGGTGACACCGCGAAAATCGGCACTGCCAGCTTCCGCGTCGCCGGCACCCTGGCACACGAACCCGACCGCGTCGGCACGGCCGCCATCATCGGCCCGCGCGTGCTGATTTCGGCTGACGCGTTGCCATCGACCGGCCTGATCTCCCCGGGCGCCATGGTCCGCTATGCGATCCGCCTGACAACCGCCGACCCGGCCCGTATCGTCGCCGAAATCCGGCAGCAATTCCCCAACCAGGGCTGGCGCATCCGTGACCCCTCCGACGCCGCCCCCGGCGTCAGCCGCTTCATCGACCAGACCGCGCTGTTCCTGACCCTTGTCGGCCTGACCTCGCTGCTGGTCGGCGGCATCGGAGTGGCCAACGGAGTACGAGCCTGGCTCGACGCCCGAGCCCGCACCATCGCGACGCTGCGTTGCCTGGGTGCCTCCGCCCGTCTGGTGTTCGCGGTGTGCCTGATCCAGGTGCTGGCCCTGTCCGCGGCAGGTATCGCAATCGGCGTCGCCATGGGAGCAGCTTTGCCCGTGATCGGCGCCCGCTTCCTGGCCCCGATCCTGCCAGTCCCCCCAGTGCTCGGGATTTACCCGGGGCCATTGCTGCTGGCCGCGACATACGGCCTGCTGATCGCCCTCTGCTTCGCCCTCTGGCCGCTCGGCCGAGCGGCGAGGATCCCGGGCGGCGCGCTGTTCCGAGATGGACTGGTGCCGGAAGCAACTCGCCCCTCGGCCGGGCTGATTGCGGTCAACGCGGCGCTGGCCCTCGCCTTGGTCGGCCTGACGGTGGTGACCGCCACCGACCGCGCGTTCGCGCTGTACTTCTGCATCGGCGCCGGCCTGACGCTGGCGCTGTTCCGCGCCGGCGGGTCCGTCATGATGCGCATCGCCCGAGCGGCCCCGTCGTCACGCTTTCCAGCGATCCGCCTGGGTGTCGGCAACCTGTATCGCCCCGGTGCGCCCACGCCGCTGCTGCTGCTGTCAGCCGGCCTGGGCCTGTCCACGCTCGCCGCGGTGGCCCTGATCCAGGGCAACATGCAGCACCAGATCCAGGACCAGCTGCCCTCGAACGCCCCCAGCTTCTTCTTCGTCGATATCCAGAACGACCAGCTTCCGCGGTTCGAGGCCATCGTCGGGGCCCAGCCCGGCGTGCAGGAGATGCATCAGGTTCCCTCGCTGCGTGCCCGCATCGTCGCGGTCAAGGGCGTCCCGGTCGATCAGGTCGTCACCACCCCCGATACCGCCTGGGCGCTGCGCGGCGACCGAGGCCTGACCTACGCCGCAACCCCGCCCGACGGCACCAGGCTGGTCGCCGGCGAATGGTGGCCGCCCGATTATGACGGCCCACCGCTGGTTTCCATCGACGCCAACATGGCGAAAGGCTGGCACGTCGGCATCGGTGACGTCATCCGGGTCAACGTCCTGGGCCGCGACATCGACCTGAAAATCGGCAACCTGCGCGACATCGCCTGGCAGTCGCTGTCGATCAATTTCTTCATGGTTGCCAGCCCCGGCCTGCTGGCGCATGCGCCGCACACCCATATCGCGACCGTGCGCATTGCCGATGCGGGGCAGGGGGCCCTGTTGCGAGCCGTCACCGACGCGCTGCCCAACGTGACCGGAATTCGCGTCGAGGAGGTACTATTCGCGATTGGCGCTCTGCTGAGCCAGGTCGCCGCCGCGCTGACCGCCACCGGCGCGCTGACGCTGCTTGCCGGCACGTTCGTGCTGGTTGGCGCCATGGCCGCCGGACAGCGGCGGCGCATCAGGGAGGCTGTGATTCTGAAGACGCTTGGCGCTACCCGATCGCAGCTGCGGGCGGCATGGCTGACCGAGTTCGGCCTTCTGGGGTTTGTGGCTGGTGTGATTGCGGCTGTAGTCGGTTCGATGGCCAGCTACGGGGTGGCGCATTACATAATGCACACGGACTGGATATTTCTGCCTGTAACGCTCATTTACACGCTTGCGGGAGCCCTCTTACTCATGCTGCTATTCGGTTACGCTGGGATAGCAGCGGCTTTGCGGGCCAGGCCGGCGCCACTTTTGAGGAATGAGTAGCGCAATCGTCCGGTTTCCGTCCGCCGCCGCTGAGGGAACACAATCGTGCCGACCCGATTGATGCCGCCCCGTGGTGGCAATAGGGGTGGCGATCGGGCACAACAACACGGGCTGACGCCCGAAAGGAAAAGGGAACCATGGCTTACAGTCCGCAATTCGGAGCCTACCCACGGGCATCCGCCGCGACGACGGCAGTCTTCGACGCCGGGCTACGGGCTTACATGCTGCGGGTTTACAACTGGATGGCATCGGGCCTGTTGCTGACCGGTGTGGTCGCCTACGGGATCGCCAACACCGCGTTGATCGACGCCTTCTATCCGTTGGTGCAAACCCCGTTCGGGTTCGCCCATCACCCAACGGCACTGGCGATGATCGCGATCTTCGCGCCGCTCGCGTTCGTGCTGGTGCTGTCGCTGGGGGTCAACAAGCTGTCCACCCCCGCCGCGCAAGCCCTGTTCTGGGCGTTCTGCGCCGCGATGGGCGCCAGTCTGGTGAACATCTTCCTGGTCTACACCAGTGAGTCGATCGTCCGGGTGTTCTTCATTACCGCCGCTACCTTCGCCGCGACCAGCCTGTACGGCTACACGACCAAGGCCGACCTCAGCCGCATGGGCAGCTTCCTGATGATGGGGCTGTTCGGGATCATCATCGCCAGCCTGGCGAATATGTTCTTCCACAGCAGCGCGCTGCAGTTCGCCGTCAGCATCGCCGGCGTGGTCGTCTTTACCGGCCTCACCGCCTATGACACGCAGCGGATCAAGGCGAGCTATCTGCAGTTCGCCTATGCCGAAGGGACCGACGGAGCGAACAAGCGCAGTGTCTACGATGCGCTCAGCCTGTACCTGAACTTCATCAACCTCTTCATGATGTTGCTGCAGCTTCTGGGTAACCGGAACAACAACTAGCCTCCTACCCCCTGCGTTCGTCGCATATCACCCGAACGCAGGGGGGCTCCGCCCCATACGCATCAGGCTAAGGCTGTATACGGGGCAAGGTCATCGCCGTCGCGGCCCGGCGTCCGGGGCCGCTATTCCGGTACGTGCGGCGACGGGGCTAAGCAATGCTTCGCACCAAACGGTGCTTCGTCCACCGCCTATCCCGGCGCTGGTCCCCGAACTCGGTCCTACTTCTTTTTTGAAGTCATCTTGCGCGCCGCGGTCGCACTGGAGGGCATGGGGGTGCAAATCTCGACCGAGCCCGGCACCAGGTTCTTGCCCGCGGCGAACTCCGTCAGTTGCGCCGCAGATTCCAGCGCCAGCACCTCGTTGAAAATCAGACCGTTGCGGGGGCAGAAATCGCCGCCCAGATCACTGCCCTGGCGAGAGATCGCATTAGCCAGGTCGGTAACGAACCGATCGTGCTCGACCTGCGCCGCCTTGCCGTAACGGTGCTGGAAATACGCGTTGATCGAACGTTCGTTGGCCTGCAAGTCGGCTTGGTAGCGTCGCATGAACGCGTTGTACTTCTCATCGTCATGGCAGCCCGTCGCCAGCACCATCAATTGGCTGCGCAGCGCCTGGACCTCGAACGCCGACTGGTCCGATACGGATGAGCATTGACGCTGAGCCAGCACCGGCTGGGCGGACAACAGGGTCAACGCCGCCACGGCACTCACGAATCGACGCATAGGCTTCTCCTTCAGCGATTCCGGCGGGCTGCATAGCGCGGGCCGCCACGCGCCGCTACCGCCAAATCCAGCGGTTACGATCGACTCGGGGTGGATAGTGTCGGCGGGAGCACACATTTCCGAGCACGCCCACCCATCGACCCGCTGGGCATGCCTCTGCGAAAGCGCAGGCGGGCGAGGCAACGCCCTTCGAACCGCGGCCAAACCGTGGTGGCGCCGTCGCCATGGGCCGTCCGACGGCGAGCGGGGCGTTTGCCTTGCTTTCCCATCCGAACGTCCCGACATTCATTCCGATTACGCTATCGCAACGCGCCATCGGCGCCTATGATGCAACCGCTTCGGTCTGAAATGAGAAATCATGAGGCCGGACAAGGGTGAAAGCAAAGATCCCGGGGAGGAGTCCTTGCCAAATAACGCATCTGTCGCGCCGATTCTTCGCGGACGTTGGATCCAGCTATGGCTGGGCGTCCTTTGCATGGCGTTGATCGCGAACCTGCAATACGCCTGGACGTTGTTCGTCGATCCGATGCACGTGGCCCGGGGCTGGAGCCTGGCCGAAATCCAGTGGGCCTTCAGCATCTTCATCGCCACCGAAACCTGGCTCACGCCGGCGGCCGGGGCGATCGTCGATCGCCTTGGACCACGCACCGGCCCCAGCCTGACTATCGCGTGCGGCGGCCTGCTGGTCGGCATCGGCTGGGTGGTCAACGCCTACGCCGATTCGCTGATGCTGCTGTACATCGGTGCGGCCGTATCGGGGACCGGCGCCGGCGCGATCTACGCCACCTGCGTCGGCAACGCGGTGAAGTGGTTCCCCGATCGGCGAGGCCTCGCTGTCGGCCTGACCGCGGCGGGCTTTGGCGCCGGCGCGGCGCTGACCGTCATACCTATACGAGCGACTATCGGTGCCGCCGGCTATGAGCAGGCGTTCCTGTGGTTCGGCATCGGCCAGGCCGCCGTGCTGATCGCGGTGTCGCGCGTGCTGCGTGGGCCGGAACAACCGATCGTGCTCACCAACAAGGCCAACGCCAGCCTGCAGCAGACCGCCGGCAGTTCGACCAGCCTGGAGATGCTGCGCTCGCCCGCGTTCTGGCTGCTGTACGTGATGTTCGTCGGCATCTCCGCCAGCGGCCTGATGGCAACCGCACAACTCGGACCGATCGCCAAGGATTACGGCATCTCCAATACCGCGATCTTCTTCGGTGTCAGTACTCTCAGCGTCGCGCTGGTCGTGGACAACGTGTTGAACGGGTTCGCCCGCCCGTTCTTTGGCGGGTTGTCCGACCGGATCGGGCGAGAGAAAACCATGGCGCTGGCGTTCTCCCTCGGCGCCCTGAGCTATTGGCTGCTCGCGGTGGCGGGGCAGACCCCGTGGGCCTTCGTGGTCTGCGCCGGTTTGATCTTCTTCACCTGGGGGGAAATCTTCTCGCTGTTCCCCTCCACCTGCACCGACACCTTCGGCCCGAAATACGCCACCACGAACGCCAGCCTGCTGTACACCGCCAAGGGGACATCGGCGTTCCTGGTGCCACTGGCGAATGTGCTGAAAACCGCGACCGGAAGCTGGGAAGCGGTGTTCCTGGTGGCGGCGGTCACCAACATCGTGGTGGTGCTGCTGGCGCTGTTCCTGCTGCGGCCGCTACGCGCCAACCAGATCCGGCGGGCGAGGCTGGCGGCAGCCCAACGGGGCTGAATAGCGGCGTGCCGTTCCGCCCGGGAACAGGCGCGGCATCGCGCCGCATGCAACCGTCCCGCATCCACCCTCCCCGGGGGCGTGACCGGGGCAGGCGGCCCAACCGCCGGCCGACGGTTGGCTGACACACGCATGGCGATGTGCTACGCGCCGTCGCCATGGTGAGCGGGGAGCGTTTAGCACTGGGCAGCATGGTTGCTGGCTGCCTCGTGCTTGGTCTGAAGGGCGCCGCCTGGTGGCTTACCGGCAGTGCGGCGCTGTATTCCGATGCGTTGGAGAGTATCGTCAACGTCGCGGCCAGCCTGATCGCGTGGGTCGCGTTGCGCTTCGCCGCCCGCCCCGCCGACGCCAACCACCCCTATGGCCACGACAAGGCGGAGTTCTTCGCCGCGGTCATCGAGGGCGTGCTGATTACCGTCGCCGCCCTGCTGATCTTCGACGAGGCCTGGAACACCTGGTGGCGGGTCCGCTCGCTGGAGGCGCCGTTCCGCGGCATCGCGCTGAACGTCGTGGCGACCGTGATCAATGCCGTCTGGTCGTCGGTGCTGATAACGGCGGGCCGGCGCCTGCGGTCCCCGGCGCTGGCGGCCGATGGGCGCCATTTGCTCACCGATGTGGTGACTTCTGTCGGGATCGTGATCGGCGTGTTTCTCGCGGTGTTCACCGGACGGATGATCCTCGATCCGATCCTCGCGGCCGCCACCGGCGTCTACGTGCTGTGGTCCGGCATCAGGATGATTTTCAGCTCGGTCAGCGGCCTGATGGACGAGGCTCCCGAACCGGCGGTGGTGAACCGGATCAGGGAGTTGGTTGCCAATAGCGCCGCCGGCGCGATCGAGGCGCATGACCTGCGCACCCGCCACGCCGGGCGGCT
The DNA here is from genome assembly GCA_028291505.1 of Rhodopila sp. GTDB lineage: Bacteria > Pseudomonadota > Alphaproteobacteria > Acetobacterales > Acetobacteraceae > Rhodopila. Next base: position 6,848 of record JAQGHW010000328.1, read on the forward strand.
GACATTCCTCGAATTTCACCTGGTGGTGCCGGGCAGCATGACCGTTGCGCGGGCCCACCAGATCTGCGATCGAATCGAGGATGCGCTGAAGGCCGAGATGGGTCACCTGATGATCACCATCCACGTCGAACCTGAGGAAAAGGCCAAGCAAGCCGGGGTTCCGGTCCTTTGACCATGCCGGGGCATTGCCTGCGGTTGTGGTCAAGCAGCTTGACTCGCGTGGGGGTGATGCGTAGAACCCGCGTCTTCCGTCAATTCGGTTCCGGTTCACCGCCGGCACTGGTTTGGCACCTCAACCTCGTGATCGAAGAACGCATGGCCAATACCGCATCGGCGCGCAAGCGCATCCGTCAGACCGTCACCCGCACCGCGCGCAACCAGGCGCGGAAGTCGCGCATGCGCACCTTCGTGAAGAAGGTGGAGACCGCCATTGCCAGCGGGGACAAGTCCGTCGCGGCTGGGGCGCTGCGTGACGCACAGCCGGAGATGCAACGTGCATCGGGCAAGGGCGTGATTCACGCCAACACGGTGGCGCGCAAGCTGTCGCGCCTGTCTGCCCGGATCAAGGCGCTGCCGAGCGCGTAAGATTGACGGACCGGTCGCCCTAGCAAGGGTTGACCGGTTTCTTCCGGACGCGCATAGTCCGATGCTTTACCTCATGCAGTCGTTTCTACACTAGTCTTTTTATACTGTGTAAATGCTTGTTTTAGCACCCGGATGTATGTCCTGGTTCTGGGACGGCTAGTAATGCGATATGCTAATGTTATTTCGTTTGTTCAAATTTCACTGGCTCGGCACACTTTCCATTTGCCTCGCTTCTAAACTCTGACATACTTTGTCCCGTCAACCGGACAGCAGCTATAGTAAAAATCAAACCCTCCCGAAGGGGCGGGCAAACTGCGTTCCGCGTCGACCAAAACGGGGCAACGGCCGGCCACCAACGCACGGCCGGATACGAAATCGATCTAGCTGCGGACAGCCAACGCAGGGGGAACTTTGGATGACCACGACTGAGCCTGAGATCGTGGAAATGCCACAACTGGCGGTCCAGTGGACGCGGATAAGGGGGCGATTGCAAACCGAGGTGGGCGAGGTCGAATACCGCACCTGGCTGCGCCAGATGAACCTGGTGGGGCTCGATGGCGATGAGATCACCGTCGCCTTGCCGACACGGTTCCTGCGCGACTGGGTGTCCACCCGCTACGGCGATCGGCTGCGCGCGATGTGGCAATCGGAGAATCCCTCCATTCGCCGGGTTGATATCCGTGTCGGCAGTGCAACTGCCCAACCGGCGCCGCTGGCTGAAAGCGTCGCGGTCCCCAGGGAGATCGCCAAGGAAACGATCCGCGAAACCACACACGAAACGATACGTGAGCCGATCGCGCTGGCCCGCCCGGCTATGGCTGCGGCGGCGAACGGCTGGCAGGATGAACGGGTGGAACCGCGTTCGGACCTCGCCGCACCGCTTGATCCGCGCTTCACGTTCGAAGGTTTCGTCGTGGGCAAGCCGAACGAATTCGCCTACGCCTGCGCCCGCCGGGTCGCCGAACGTCCGGCCAGCCCGGGATTCAACCCGCTGTTCCTCTATGGCGGCGTCGGCCTGGGCAAGACCCACCTGATGCACGCGATTGCCTGGGAACTGACCGATCAGACCGTCATTCCCGTCTCGGTTGCCTATATGTCGGCCGAGAAGTTCATGTACCGCTTCATCGCCGCGATCCGCAGCCAATCGACCATGGAGTTCAAGGAAAATCTCCGCAGCGTCGACGTCCTGATGATCGACGATCTGCAGTTCCTTATCGGCAAGGACAACACGCAGGAAGAGTTCTTCCATACGTTCAATTACCTGGTCGAGCAGGGCAAGCAGATCGTCGTCTCGGCCGACAAATCGCCGTCGGACCTGAACGGCCTGGAGCATCGGCTGCGCACGCGTCTGGGTTGCGGAATGGTCGCCGACCTGCATTCCACCACCTACGAACTGCGGATCTCGATCCTGGAGGCGAAAGCCGCCCGAGCCGGCGTCGACGTGCCGGGGAAGGTGCTTGAGTTCCTGGCCCACAAGATCACCTCCAACGTCCGCGAACTGGAGGGTGCCCTGAACCGCCTGGTCGCCCATGCGAATCTGTTCAGCCGGCCGGTTACATTGGAAACGACCCACGAAGTACTTCATGATATATTAAAGGCCCACGACCGCCGGGTGACGATCGAAGAAATTCAGAAGAAGGTGGCTGAACATTATAGTATCCGGCTGACCGACATGTCCTCCGCCAGGCGGGCCCGAGCGGTGGCGCGACCGCGGCAGGTGGCGATGTACCTGGCCAAGCAGCTCACCAGCCGCAGCCTGCCAGAGATCGGCCGCAAGTTCGGCAATCGCGACCACACCACGGTCATGCACGCCGTCTCCCGCGTCACCGAATTGATGGAACGCGACGGCACTTTCGCCGAAGACGTGGAGTTGCTGCGAAGGCTGCTGGAGTCCCAATAAGGCAGGGGGCCGACCGGAGCGTTCGCGGAGCAGGGGGTCGGCGCGGCGCGTCCGCCGCAGGTGATCGCTGCCGCGGCGTGAAGCCGTTCTTCGCGTGAAATAGTTATGTTATATTCGCCGGAGAGGCGGCGGAAACCTGTCGTCCCCGCACGGCCGAAGCGGCAATTTATGCCCTTGTTTGATCGCATGATTCACGCGCTTCGTGCGAACAGCGCGTCCTGCGGGCGACGGACGTTCCCCCTTGCGTTTCGTCAGCCTGGCTGACGCCAACGAAACGCTGGCCACCCAACGCGATCAGCTCTAGACCATTGTTTTCACGAGCAGCTTTATCAGCCGGACTGTTCCAGTCAGGCTGATGTTGCTCTAGCACCGGCGCGGTTGGGGGGTGAAGTCCTTCATTTTCGCGTTCATGACGAAATCACCAAAATTCATTTTCATGTCGTCGGCCACGCCATTTTCCCAGTAGCGCATGCCCACCTCATACGACGGCGTGACCGCTGCGGGCCCGTGATCGAAAAAGCTGATATGGACCCGCGTGCTGGCCAGCGATGACAGCGCCGGCCATTTGGTCTGCATCGGCGGTTTCCAGTCCAGCACCACGATGAAGCTGTCCTCGACGCCGTTCTCATCGGTCCCGTCGAACAGCGGCAGGCCCAGGAAATGCTTCTTGTCGCGCGCCGCGGCGATGATCGCGGCGGTGTGCGCCATCGGAAACACCGTCCCGGCGGGCAGCGGGCTCGTGCTCTCGTGGGGAGAGGTGTAGCGCGCCTCGCCAGGGCCGCCGGTCTTTTGCAGTGAGGCCTCGCCGTCGGTCTGACTGGTCACCGCCGTCTCGGTGGTCTGCCGCATGTGGAAGCGGAACCGCAGGCCGTCCTTGGATTCCCAGGTGGCATAGTCCGAGGACATCTGCACTTCCTGGCCGTCGGAGTTGGTGATGGTCATCGTCAGGCGTTGGCGCACCGCCCAGCCATCGCAGGCATCCGTCACCTCGTAGCCCATCGTGCCGCGCGCCGCGATCACTTCGCCGCCGTTCGAGGGATCGCGTGTCAGCGTGTACAATGCCTTGTGCGCAAGCAACGCGCCCGTACCCGGCGCTGGGCCCGGCGCCGACGGCATGGCCGCGGCGGCTGGCTGGATCGCGATCGTGGTGGTCAGGAGCAGCGCGCCGAGGGCGGCGGGAAGGCGCATAGGGAACTCCGCTGGAAAGGTCGCCACGAACGGGCGCGCAAGGATAGGCACAGGAGGAGACGCCACGCCACCGTTCAGCGGCTGGTTCGGCAACGCCTCAGCGACCCGTGACCTTGGGTATAGCTTCAGGGGATATAACCCCAGGTGACGTAGCAGAGGAAGCAGCGGCGGCCTTGGGCGGCCTGGCTGGCGGGATGTCGATCTTCAGCGACAACTCCTTCAGGCGGGCGGGGCTGATTTCGGCGGGCGCAGCCATCATCAGATCCTCGCCCTGCTGGTTCAGCGGGAACAGGATGACTTCCCGGATGTTCGGCTCGTCCGCCAGCAGCATCACGATGCGGTCGATGCCGGGGGCCGACCCGCCATGCGGCGGCGCACCGTAGCGGAAGGCATTTAGCATGCCGCCAAACCTGACCTCCACATCCGCCGCGGAATACCCCGCGATCTCGAACGCTCGGATCATGATGTCGGGGCGGTGGTTGCGGATGGCGCCCGACGACAGCTCGATCCCGTTGCAGACGATGTCGTACTGGAACGCCTTGATGGTCAGCGGATCCTGCGTGTTCAGCGCTTCCAGTTCGCCTTGCGGCATGCTGAACGGGTTGTGGCTGAAATCGACCAGCCCGGTTTCCTCGTTCAGCTCGAACATCGGGAAATCGGTGACCCAGCAGAACCGGAACGTGCCCTTTTCCATCAAGGCAAGTTCGTCGGCGAGGCGGGTGCGGACCGTGCCGGCAAATTTTTCCGACACGTCCTTCTTGCCGCCGACGAAGAACACGGCGTCACCGGGTTTCAGGCCACAGGCGACGCGGATCGCCTCGGAGCGGTCGGCCTCCAGGTTGCGCGCGATCGGCCCTTTCGGACCCTCGGCATCATAGGTGATGTAGCCTAGCCCGCCCTGGCCCTCCGCCTTGGCCCAGTCGTTCAGCTTGTCGAAGAAACTGCGCGGCTGCGATCCAGCGCCGGGAGCCGGGATCGCCCGCACGATCCCACCCGATGCCGCGATCCGGGCGAACAGCCCAAACCCCGACCCGGCATAGTGCTCCGTCACGTCAGCGATCCGGATCGGATTGCGCAGATCCGGCTTGTCGGAGCCAAACTCCAGCATCGCCTGGTCGTACGGAATGCGCGGGAACGGCGGCTTGGTCACCCCACGGCCTTCGGCGAATTCCTCGAACACACCGGCGATGACCGGTTCGATGGTGTTGAAGACGTCTTCCTGGGTGACGTAGCTCATCTCGAAATCGAGCTGGTAGAACTCCCCCGGGGAGCGGTCCGCGCGCGACGCCTCATCGCGGAAGCACGGCGCGATCTGAAAATACCGGTCGAACCCCGCGACCATCAGCAACTGTTTGAACTGCTGGGGCGCCTGCGGCAGCGCATAGAATTTGCCGGGGTGCAGCCGAGCCGGCACCAGGAAGTCGCGCGCACCCTCCGGTGAGGACGCGGTCAGGATCGGTGTCTGGTACTCCAGGAACCCCTGGGCGATCATGCGCTGGCGAATCGAGGTGATGACCTGCGACCGCAGCATCATGTTGCGGTGCAGCTTCTCCCGCCGCAGGTCGATGAAGCGGTATTTGAGGCGGATGTCCTCCGGGAAGCGTTCCTCGCCGGCGACCTGCATCGGCAGCACCTCGGCGGCGGACTGCACGACCAGGTCGGCGACCCGCAGCTCGATCTCCCCGGTCGGCAGGCGCGGGTTTACGGTGCCGGCCTCACGCATGACGACCTGGCCGGTGACGGTGATCACGCTCTCCGG
>JAQGHW010000266.1 GCA_028291505.1 Rhodopila sp.
CGGCCGCACCGCACCGCACAATATGCTTGCATTCCCGACGGGAAAGGCCGATACACCGCCTGTCTTTCCGTGATTGCGTGATTAGCGGGCGTTTCTCCTCGCCCGAGGTTCCGGAAAATTTCATCCGAAAACCGTTCGTCCCCATTTAATCGCGCGGGGCGACGAACTTTCAGGCGCCCATCGTCCACAAACGTGGCAGGCGCTGGAGCACAGCTACGTCTTGACCCAAACTACCTTTACCGCGCTCGGTCTTTCCGAGCCGCTTTTGCGCGCCCTCGAGACACGCAAGTTCGACATCCCCACCCCGATCCAGGCTGATTCCATCCCCTCGCTCCTCGCGAACCGGGATCTGCTCGGTGTCGCCCAGACCGGCAGCGGCAAGACCGCCGCCTTCACCCTCCCCATCCTGCAACATCTCGCCGCCCAGCAGATCCGCCCGGCGCCCTTCGTGGCCCGCGCCCTGATCCTCGCCCCGACCCGTGAACTGGCCCTGCAGATCGACGAAACCGTCCGCGCGCTGAGCATCAACCTCCGCCTTCGCACGGTCGTCATCATCGGCGGTGCCAGCCGCTTCAAGCAGGTCGAGGCCATGCGCCGCGGCGCCGACATCGTCATCGGCACCCCAGGCCGCGTCTGCGACCTGATGCAGACCCGCGAACTGCAACTCGGCGCCGTGTCCCAGTTCGTCCTCGATGAGGCCGACCGGATGCTCGACCTTGGCTTCATCAAGGACATCCGCCGCATCGTCGCCGCCCTGCCGCCGCATCGCCAGTCCTGCCTGTTCTCGGCCACCATGCCGGCCGAGGTCTCCAGTCTGGCGAACAGCCTGCTGCGCGATCCGATCCGTGTGGAAATCGCCCGCAAGGAAGAGACCACGCCGAAGATTGACCAGTTCGTCCATCACCTGGCGCAAAGCGGCAAGCAGTCGCTGTTGCTGTCCATGCTGCAGGATGAGGCTCTCAGCCGGGTTATCGTCTTCACCCGCACCAAGCACGGCGCCAACAAGGTCGCCAGCGTGCTCGAAAACGCCGGCATCCAGGTCAACGCCATCCACGGCAACAAAAGCCAGCCGCAACGTGAGAAGGCCCTGCGCGACTTCCGCACCGGCCGGGCACGCGTTCTGGTCGCCACCGACATCGCCGCGCGCGGGATCGACGTGACGGGGATTTCCCACGTCATCAACTTCGACCTGCCGGTTGAGGCCGAAAGCTACGTCCACCGGATCGGCCGCACCGCGCGTGCCGGCGCCGCGGGCATCGCGATCTCGTTCTGCGACCCGTCGGAGCGTGCCGTGCTGCGCCAGATCGAACGGCAGATGAACTTCTCCATCGCGGTCGTCGGTGACGCCCCGCCCCCGATGACGCACCAGCCGAAGCGCCCCGGCGCACCCGGCCAGGCGCAACGCCGCCGCTACAACGACCGCGGCAACCGGGGCATGCGCTCCGCCGCCTGAATGGGCGCATAAGTGACGACCCTCTACGTCGATGGCGACGCCTGCCCGGTCCGCGACGAAGTCTATCGCGTCGCGGACCGCCTCAGCCTGCCGGTCTTCGTCGTGGCCAATGGTTCGCGTCCGATCCGTCCCCCCGGCCGGCCGAACGTGACCATGATCACGGTCGAAGCGGGCGCCGACGTCGCCGACGACTGGATCGCCGATCGGGTCACCAAGGCGGACGTCTGCATCACCAGTGACATTCCGCTGGCCTCGCGCTGTCTGGCGAAAGGCGGCCGAGCGCTGTCGCCCAATGGCAAGATCTGGACCCCTGACAATATCGGCAACGCCCTCGCCGGCCGTGAGGTTGGGCGCTACCTGCGCGAAATGGGCCTGAACACCGGCGGCCCCGCCTCGCTGACGAAACAGGATCGCTCCCACTTCTTGAGCGCGCTCGACACACTTGTGCGGGCAGCGCAGAAAGCTTGAATACGTGCGGGCAGCGCAGAAAGCTTGAATAGATGCGGGCAGCGCAGAAAAGTTGAAGAGGTGCGGGCAGCGTAGAAAGCTTGAATAGGTGCGGGCAGCGCGGGCGGGAGCAAATCGCATGACGGACAAGGTTCTGGGCGTGTTGGGCGGGATGGGCCCGCTGGCGAGCGCCCATTTCATGCTGCGCCTGACCCTGCTGACCCCCACCGAACGGGAACAGGATCACATCCCCACCATACTCTGGTCCGACCCACGGATTCCCGACCGGATCGCCGGCCTGCGCGGAACCGGGCCGGATCCGCTTCCCTGGCTGTTGCACGGCATCAACGGCTTGCGGCAAGCGGGTTGCGGCGCGATCGTCATCCCTTGCAACACGGTCCACGCCTGGATCAAGCCGATGGCCGAGGCCGCCGAACTCCCAATCCTGCACATCGTCGACGCCGCGGCCGCCGACCTCCGGCGAATTGGGATCGGCCGAGGCACGATCGGGTTGATGGCAACCGTGCCGACGCTGGCGATGCGCCTCTACCAGGATCGCCTTGAGGCCCAAGGCTGGGATTGCATCCAGCCCGACGCGGGGCAGATGGAACGCCTCGTGCTTCCCGCCATCGCGATGGTCAAGGCCAATCGCCTGACAGATGCGTACCTGCCGCTCGTCGAGGTGCTGAACAGCCTGGCATCACGCGGCGCCACCGCGGTCGTCCTTGGTTGCACCGAGATCCCGCTCGGCATCCTGGCCGGTCCATCATCTGCCCTTCAAGTGCCTGTGGTCGACACGATCGACGCCCTCGCCCGCGCCGCGATCCAATGGGCCAAATCGGATTCGCTC
>JAQGHW010000370.1 GCA_028291505.1 Rhodopila sp.
TACGGGCATGGGCGTGCGGCGACCGCAGGAAGACCGCGTGGGCGACGCCATCAAACCGCAGATCATCCAGATAGGCGCCGCGGCCGGTGACAAAGCGGGCATCTTCCCGCCGGCGCGGGGCGTCTCCAATCACGGCGCGGTCATTCATGTCGCAGGCCTCCCCGGGTTTTATGCGCCGCCAACTCGAAGCCACTCTCGCCGGCACCGCCCCCGCCCGGATAAATTTGCCGCCCCATTAACACAATCTTCATCTTTGGCTGCCCTATTTCTCCCGGTCAGACCGAATTGAAGAGCGATTATGGGCGCAAGAGGCATCAGGGACGACCAGCCCCCGCTTCCCCGTGAGCCGGGTAAGCCGCTGCTGCTGCTGCTGGTGAGCCAGATCGCACTCGCCCTCGTTATCGCCGCGACCACCGCCCTGCTGGTCGTCAATTTGCGTCAGCAAGCCCTGATCGACGCCGAACGTGAGCAGGGAAACCTGTCGCTGATACTCGCCAACCACGCCGAACGAGCCTTCGAGGCGGTGGAACTCGTGCAGACCGCCATCCAGGAGCGGCTGCAGAACAACGGCGTACGAACACCCGAAGCGTTCCGGCAGGTCATGTCGGATCCCGCCGTGCAGGAAGAGTTGCACCGAAGGGGAAGCACGCTGCCCCAGCTCGATGCGATCGTCATCAGCGATGCCGACGGGAACCTGATCAACTCCTCCCGCCCCGGCTTGGCTCTCCAGCCCACGATCAATATCGCCGACCGCGACTTCTTCGAAGGACTGAAGGCCCACCCTGAACGGCCTATGTTCATCAGTGAGCCTGTCCACACCCGCTCAACCGGTAAATGGACGGCATACATCGCCCGCCAGGTAAGAAGCCCTGACGGCGTCTTCATCGGCGTCATCCAGGGAGCCCTGGAACTGTCCTATTTCGAGCAACTCTACCATGCGGTCATCCCGGGGCCCGGGGCCGCCATAGCGCTGTACCGTCGGGACGGCCGCCTGTTGGCGCGCTACCCGCATATCGACGCAACCGAGGAAACGACCGTTGCGCAAAGCAAGTACTTCCGGATCCTGCGGGCGACCGGCGCCAACAGCATCGTGCTGCGGGAGGTCGGCATATTCGACGGCCAGGAACGACTGATTACAGGGCGTTCCCTGATATTCTACCCCATCGTCGTCACCGTCACGAACACCATCTCATCCATCCTGGCAGGCTGGCGAACGCAGGCTGGCTACCTGATCGGATCGGCCATCATCCTGGAAATGGTGGTCGCCGCCGTCGGCGTGCTGATGCAGCGTCAGTTGGGCGGCCAGCGGATGCTGACGCAGGCCTACGCCGCCCGGGCAGAAGCTGAAACGTCCCGGCTGGGGGCGGAGGCCGAACTGGAAGTGGCCCGTGTGCGGGAACGTGCCGATCAGGAACTGGGTATCCAGAATGTCCGGTTCGTGGCCGCCCTTAGCAACATGTCGCAGGCGCTTTGCATGTTCGACAAGGCCGGCACGCTGATCGTGGCCAATCGCCGGCTGGCCGAGATGTTCGACCTGCCCGCGCATATCCTTGCCCCGGGCGTGACGGTGGAGTCGTTCCTGGAACGAAAAGACCACGGATCGAACCTGAACCAGACGGACCGCGATTCGATGCGATCCAGCATCAAGCAGTTGAAGACCGCTGGTATACGCGCCACCCGCATCCGCGAATTGGCGGATGGCCGCACGCTGTCGGTGAATTTCGTGCCGGTGGAAGACGACGGTTGGCTGCTGACCTTGGAAGACATCACAGAACATCGCCTGGCCGCGGCGAAGATCACCCATATGGCGCATCATGACGCGCTGACCGGCCTGCCCAACCGCATCTTCTTTCATGACAAACTGACCGAAGCGGTGGTGCGAAGCCGAAGGGGCGAATCCAGCGCCGTCCTCTACCTCGACCTGGATCACTTCAAGGCGGTGAACGACACCCTCGGGCATCCGGTCGGCGACGCCCTGCTGCAGGCCATCACCCTGCGCCTGCGGGCGCAAATCCGTGAGACGGACACAGTGGCCCGCCTGGGCGGCGATGAATTCGCCATCGTGCAGTCCAGCGTGAACCAGCCGCAAGACGCCACGGCCCTCGCCGGAAGGCTGATCGAGGTGCTTGGCGCACCATACGAAATTGACGGCCACCACGTGACGATCGACACCAGCATCGGCATCGCCATCATCCCGACGGATGGCGAAAACCCCGACCAGATCTTGAAGAATGCCGATATGGCGTTGTATCGCGCCAAGGCGGACGGACGCCGCCGCTATTGCTTCTTCATGCCCGAAATGGACGCTCGCATGCAGGCTCGGCGAACCCTGGAGATCGACCTTCGCAAAGCCCTCGTCGCCGGTGAGTTCGAGATGTTCTACCAGCCGCTGATGAACCTCAAAACCGGATCGGTCACCGGGTTCGAGGCGCTGATGCGCTGGTTTCATCCGCAGCGCGGAATGGTGGCGCCAGGCGAATTCATCCCCCTCGCCGAGGAAATCGGCCTGCTCGTGCCGCTGGGTGAATGGGCGCTCCGCCAGGCCTGCTTCGATGCGGCGACCTGGCCCGGCGCCATCAAGGTCGCCGTCAACGTCTCGGTAACCCAGTTCGCCAGCCGCACCCTGGTGGAAGACGTCGCCGCCGCACTGGCCGACTCGGGGCTGGACCCTTCCAGGCTTGAACTCGAGATAACCGAGACGGTGATGCTCGACGACACCGACGCCATTCTGGTGATCCTGCATAAGCTGCGGGATCTCGGCATCGGCATCGCCATGGACGATTTCGGGACAGGCTATTCGTCGCTCAGCTATTTGCGGCGCTTTCCCTTCACCAAGGTCAAGATAGACCGCTCCTTCATCGAGGGCCTCGGTCGCGGCGGGGATTGCGATGCGATCGTTACCGCCGTCACCGATCTCTGCGATACCCTCGGGATGATCGCGCTCGCCGAAGGGGTCGAGACCGAGGATCAACTGCAACGGCTGCGCGCGGGCAAGTGCGGCGAGGCCCAGGGCTACCTGTTCAGTCGTCCACGGCCCGCCGGGGAGGTAGCGGCCTTGTGCCGGGTGCTGACCCCGACAGAGCTCGCCGAAGCCGCCGTCTGACAGCCGCACCGCCAGGCCAGGGTTTTCGCTGTTCGACGTCCGTGGCACGTTTCCCCCAACCAAAGGGGGAAACACCATGAAAATCGACGACGTCTCACTGACGATCTTCACCTGGGACAACATCCCGGCCACGATCTACCATCAAGGCTCCACCGCCGCATCGGGCAGCAACCTCGGCCTGCTGCGCATCCGCACCGACTCGGGCCTGCAGGGCCACGCCTTCCTCGGCTCCGCCAGCAACCCCGCCGCCATGGACGGACCGCAACTGATCCGGTCGTTGAAGCCGATGCTGATGGGCAGGAACCCGCTGGAGCGCGAACGCATCCACGCCGGCATGCGCCTAGTCAGCCGCACCGTCAGCTACCGCACCATCGGCGCCGTCGACACCGCGTTGTGGGACCTGGCGGGCAAGATCGCCGGGCTGCCGGTGCATGCCCTGATGGGCACGTTCCGCAATTCCATCCCCGCCTACGCCAGCTCCCAGGTGCTGCCCGACGCGGCGGCCTACGTGGATCAGGCGCAGGCGTTCAAGGCCGCCGGCTGGCAGGCCTACAAGATCCACCCGCCGCGCGATCCGGACCACGACATCCGGGTCTGCCAGGCGGTGCGCCGGGCGGTCGGGGACGACTACCGGCTGATGCTCGATTCCACCTGGTCATACGATTACCCCGACGCCCTGCGTGTCGGCCGGGCCATCCAGGACCTCGGCTACTACTGGTATGAAGACCCGCTGGCCGACGAGGACATCTACAACTACGTCAAGCTACGCCAAAAACTCGACATCCCGATCATGGCCACCGAGTATCCAGCCGGCGGTCTGGACACTTACCCAATCTGGTTGACCGAAAAAGCCACCGACTACCTGCGCGGCGACATCCCCAACAAGGGCGGCCTGACGACGATGCTCAAGACCGCGCACCTGGCCGAGGCGTTCGGCATGCGCTACGAGGTGCACCACTCCGGCAACTCATTGAACAACCTCGCCAACCTGCATCTGTGCATGGCGGTGCGGAACACCACGATGTGGGAGGTCCTGCTACCCGACGGCGCCCACAAGTACGGGATGGCAAAGGAACTGGAGATCGACGCCGCCGGCCTGATGCACGCCCCGACCACGCCCGGTCTCGGCGGAGAGATCGATTTCGAGCTGATCGCCCGCAAGACCGAGGCGATACTGACGTAACGCCGTCTCGTCCTCGGCAGCGCGCCCATGTGCCTCAGGCGACGAACTTCTTCCCCTTCATCGCCGCTTCCGACCGCCGCTGCCAAAGGGCCATGTCAGCGTCCTTGCTGAACATCACACGCACGCCCTTGCCACCCTGGCTGACCCGGATCTTGCCGCCGTTGCGGGATTTGTGGTCCGCCAACCACTCCAGGAACTCCGGATCTTCACTGCTGCGGCCATCGAACTCAAGGATGCCGGCGATGTCTTCCTCTTTGCGACGCTTAACCACTGATGCCTCCGGGACGCTCTAAACAGCGTTTCGGTTGAGAGAGAACTGACACATATGTGTGCAGCGCACACTAATGAATAGGAGGCTGCCGCGCCCTCCGCGGCCGAAGGTCTATTTCCGAGCCTTGCGCGCAGCATAACGGGCATCTCGCGCGGCCTTGCGTTCGGCTTCCGCCGCGACGGCACGCGCGCGAGCCTCGGCCGCGGCAACCTGGTCCTGCGCACGACGAGCCGCCAGTTCAGCCGCCACCCGGGCCGCTTCGGCCTCCTTGGCGGCTTTGCGTTCGGCTGCACGCGCGTCCCGGGCGTCGCTGATCGCCTTCAGCGCCTCCTGCCGAGCGATCTCGGAAGGATCATCAGCGGTCGGGCGGGCACGGAAGCGTTCCAGCAGCGCCTGCTTGGCAGCCGCGGCGGCACTCAGGCGGTCGTCAAAATTGGTTCGTGCGTGAGCCGGCTTGGTCGAAGGGGTGTGTTTCAGGTTGGGCATTGCCTGCCCTTACAGCGGACGGGGCCAGCGGGCAACATGTTCCCTATGCATGCCTCAGCTTTGAAACCACCGCCAGGTGCCGCTCATGCTCGCCGGCGAACCGCAGCACCAGATGTCCGGCCCCCGATTCAGCGTAGCTGTCCAGCCATCCCGCCAGCCCGGCGACTGGCCCGGCATAGCACGCCTGGCGTCGCCGCAGGATCGCCGCCGGCTGGCTGTAGTAGCGCTCCAGAAAGCTGTTCAACCGCTCCTCGGCCTTCGCCGCGTCATCGTCGAGCGACACCGTCAGATACATCGCCCCACTGACCGATCCAGGATCGCGGCCATGTTCCCGAGCCACATTCCGCACATGGGCAAGGCCGGCGGCGAAGTCTGCTGCGCTGGGCGCGATCGGAAACCAGCCGTCGAAATACTTCCCCGCCCGATCCAGGCTGCCCTGCATGTTGCCGCCAATCCACAGTGGCGGCCCGCCAGGCCGGTGCGGCGTGGGGGCGACGACAGCCTGCGTGGTCTGCCACCGCCCATCCCAATCCACCGGCTGACCCGACCACAGCGCCTTGCACAGACGTAGCCCTTCCAGCATGCGCCCGATCCTGTGCTCGAACGGCACGCCGGCGGCGGCGAACTCGGCGCGGATGTTGGGACGGTCGGCCGCGAACCCGACCCCCAGGATCAGCCGCCCCTCCGCAAGCTGGTCCAGCGTCGCCACCTGATGCGCCAGGATCACCGGGTTGCGCAGCATCGGCAGCAGCACGGCGGTACCGATGATGATCCCCGGGGTTCGGCCCGCCACCCCGGCCAGCAGCGTCAACGGGTCATGCCGCGGCCGGGCCGTCAGCGAGTCGCCAACCCAGACCGAGTCAAACCCCAGCGCCTGCGCCCGCGAAGCCAGGTCCAGCAGAGGACCCGTTTCCGGCCGCCCCTCCATGATCCGCTCCCGCGTCGGCAGCAGATACCCGATCTTCGGCGCCATCGGTCAGAACCCCTCCAAACGCCTCAAGGCCCTACGTGTCACGGCCCGCCTTAACCCGGCCACCCAAGACTTGCCGCGGTCAAACGCTCACACCCCCAGCTCCCGTTTCACCTCCACCCAGCGATCGAGGATGGGCAGGATCTTGTCCTCTTTCTCCGCCGGCAAGCTGAACACGACGCGATCGACCCCAATCTCGATGCAGAATCGCAGCTTCTCCAGGTCGTCCGGCACCCGGAAAATCGTGATCGGCAACGACGCCGGGTCACGTCCCGCTGCAACCGCCATGTCGCGAAACTGCTTGATCACCACGCCGACGCCGCCATGTTCCAGCCGGTCAGCCCGCGGAATCCAGCCGTTCCCGTAACGGATCGCCCGCTGCGCGGCATACGGGAAAGCCCCCCCGACAATGATCGGCGGATACGGCTTCTGAAACGGCTTCGGCCATTGGCTCATCGGACCGAACTTGACGAACTCCCCCTCATACGACGGCTCGTCCTGAGTCCAGATCGTCTGCATCGCCTCGATGCGTTCCCGAGCAAGTTTGTTCCGCGTCCCGAACGCGGTGCCATGATTTTCAATCTCGTCACGGTTCCATCCGTTGCCGACCCCGAACAGGAATCGTCCCCGGGAAAGCTGGTCGATCGTCGAAACCACCTTCGCCGTCACGATCGGATCCCGCTGCACCACCAGCGCGATACCGGTGCCGATCTTCAACGTCGATGTGACCGCCGCGGCGGCATTCAGCGCCAGGAACGGATCATAGATGTCGTAATACGGCCGAGGCATCGCCCCGCCCCCAATAAACGGCGTCGTCCGGGTCGACGGCACATGCGTGTGCTCCGGCACCCACAACGACTCAAACCCCCGTTCCTCCAGCGCTCGGCCTAACGCCGCCGGCTGCATCGAATCGGTGGTAAAAAACATGACGGCGCCGATATGCATGGCAGAAAATCCTTCTCAGGCGGAGCGGACGGCGGGAAACACTTCTTCCGATATCAACTGCATCTGTTCCATCGCCAGGCTGGCCGGCATACCAACCCAATGGATGCCCAGGATCAGCGTGTTGATACCGAAACGGCGCTTCAACACAAGAATCTGTTCGATCACCTCATTCGGCGAGCCAAACAAAAACCGGTCGTTCATCAATTCCTCGAAGTCGACGCTGAACGCGTCCCCGGACGGCATCACCTTGTCCTGGCCCCAGTCCTTGTAGGCCTTATACTTCGCCTCCAGAGACGGCTTGGCAAGCCGGATCGCTTCCGCTCGGGTCGGCGCGACAAACACCTCCCGCGCCATCGGCAACTCATCCGGAAACGGCTTGCCGCAAGCGTCGAGTGCCCGCTTATACACCTCCATCTGCTCCGCGATCGTGTCGATCTTGTTGTGCGGATTGATGAACCACGTGTCGGCCATGCGCGCCGCCCGCCGGATGCCGATATTGGCGTTGGCGCCGATCCAGACCGGAGGCATCGG
>JAQGHW010000375.1 GCA_028291505.1 Rhodopila sp.
CTATCAGGCGTGGCTCGATCATAACGTGCTCGTGGTGACCGGGCAGGAACTGTCGATCAACGAGTTCCTCGCCTACAGTCGCCGTTTCGGAATCGTCTCGCCGCATCCGTCCAAAAGCACGCGTCACCCGGATTTGCCCGAAATCACCGTGCTGGGGACTGGGAAGATCAACCCCGATGGCTCGCTGAACGAGGCGATCTATCGCCGCGGGGCAGAGGGCTGGCATACCGACGGGGCCTATGATGAGGTGCCGTTCAAGGCAACGCAACTCTATGCGCTGGCGATACCGGATACCGGCGGCGACACGTTGTTCGCCAGCGGATACGCGGCGTATGACGCGATGCCGGAACGGTTAAAGCAACGGCTGGAAGGTGTGTTCGGCGCCTTCACGTATGGTGGACGTCGCAAGGCGCAGGCCCTGCTGAACCCGGAGGATCGAGATTGGGTGCCGGTGCTGCATCCGATCATCCGCACCCACAGCGAAACGGGCCGCAAGTCGCTCTACTTCGATCCCGGCAAGATCTTGTATATCCAGGGTGCGGAGAAGCCCGAAAGCGACGCTCTGATCGATGAACTGACCGCGCTGATGATCCAGCCAGAGGGCGAATACCGGCACAAATGGCACGTTGGCGATGTGGTGATCTGGGACAATCGCTGCTCATTCCACAAGGCGGCCGGCGACTATCCGCCTGAGCAGGACCGTATCCACTGGCGCACCTCGATCAAGGAACGGGCGGCCTAACCGATCCCGCGTTCCTCGAACACTTCTTTGGCGATCCGAGCGGCCGTCATCGACGAAGGCCAGCCGGAATAGAACGCGAGGTGGGTGATGATTTCGGCGATCTCGACTTTGGTTACGCCATTGTCCAGCGCACGGGCCAGGTGGCCGCGAAGCTGTTCGGGGCGATAGGTGGAGATCAAGGTCGCTAGAACGACCAGGCTGCGGTCACGCTTACTCAGATCCGGGCGTTCCCAGATGTCGCCGTAGATAACGTTCTCAGTTACCTCGATCATCTTCGGGACGGTTGAGCGAACTGCGTCGCGCCCACTTGCAGGTGGCTGGCTCACGGATTGCTCCTCCAGTCAGTTGGAAGGCGACACGAACGAGTCTGTGGGTGTCGCAGCGCACGCTGGCCCCGCCGTCCACGCCTCTGCTGAGACCAGCATTGCAAGGCGTGGACGACGGTCCTTGACGCAAAAAGCCGGCGTATCTTCAGTAGCCTTTCGTCCCCTGCACCTCGGTCTCGACCGCATCGAAATTGCATTCGACCGAAATTCCGTCCGGGTCCAGGTAGAACAGTTGCGTCATGTTCATCCGCGGCAGCACACGTTCGTCGAACTTGATATCGCGTGACTGCAGGTTGGCTCGCATCTCCTTCAATCCGTTGCAGGAGAACGCGATATGATCCAGGCGACCGGTCGGTGCGGGGTGGGAAGGACCATCCGTGATGACAGGATCCTCGGCGCGATATCCGATCAGATGCACGGTCGGAACGTCGCCGCAATACAGCCAATATCCGGGAAACGGCAGCGGCGGACGCTCGCCGGCCTTCAGGCCGACGATGTCCTGGTAGAAATCCTTCGTGCGCTCCAGGTCGCGGACCTTGATCGTGTAGTGGTTCAGCGATTGTGCCGGCATTTTTCGTCCTTTCTCAAAACTGGTTTTCGGGTGGCAGGCCAAGCATGATTTGCCCAACCGATTCGTAGTGCAGCTGACGGCCTTGGGACTGTTGTGATACCGTATGTATGTCACGCAGCCGGCGCTCGAACGGTTGAACTTCGAATACCGCCATTGATCCGGCACAGTGGAACATCGTGTTCACGGCTTCACGCGATTGGTTGATGGCCCAGGTCGAGGCAAGGCGCATCATCGCCGCATGACGTTCGGTCATCTCACCGTGCTGGATGACGTATTCGTAAATCTCATCCAGTGTATTGTGCAGGAACGCTCGGGCCGAGTACCATTTGGCCTCGCACTGTGCCAGTTGCGACTGCACGACATTATTTTCACGCAACGGCTTCGCGGCGCCGCGGGACACCTTGGTCGCGGGCAACTCCAGAAACGCATCGATCAGGCCGCGCGCGATGCCCAGGCCGACGCCGGCGAACCCGGCGGAGTAGAGCTGGCTGCTGCCGAAACGATACAGCGGGCCGTCTTCCCGCCGATCGACCGCCTCATCGCGCAGCATCGTCCGTTCTGTCGGGACGAACAGGTCTTTCACCACGTATTCGTTGCTGGCGGTGCCGCGCAAACCCAGAGTATGCCAGATGTCGACCATCTGGATACTGGACTTCGGGAACAGCATCGTCCGGATTTCTTTGGTCCCCGCGACCTTCATGTGGGCACCGAGCCAGGTGGCATTCTGGCTGCCGCTGGCAAACCGCCAAGTGCCGGAAATGCAGTAGCCGCCCGGCACGGGTTCGGCCTCACCCGGACCGCCCGCCGGGCCCCAGGCCAGGATGCCGTCGACCGGTCCAAAAATTTCCTTGGCAACGGGTGGGTCCAGATAGGCCGCGGACATTGAACATCCGTTGCTCTGGCACACGACCCAGGCAGTGGATCCATCGGCCGTGGAGACCGCTTCGGTGACCCGGGCAAAGTCGGATGGCTTCAACTCCATCCCGCCGATCGAGCGGGGCTGAAGCATCCGGAAAAACTCGCCGTCCTTCAGGGCTTTGACGATCGCCGGGGTCAGTTCGCGGCGGTGGTTGACCTCATCGCCATCCTGTTTGAGCAGTGGATGCAAGGCTAGGGCACGCTTCACCTGGGGGTGGGCATCAGTCATTCGAAAGCCTCCGCATCAATGGCGTCAACGCCGTTGATCGAAAGAATGACGCATTTCCGCTCGGATGAAAAGGAAGACAGCTATTCTGCCACCGATGCGGGAGCTTTGACCACTGATGCGGGAACTTTGACCTCCAATTCGCGGTCGATCGCCGCGATGGATTGCTTTCCGGTTTCGAAACCAAAGAACAGGAAGGCGCAGCCGCACAGCACCATCCAGGCGGTGAAATAGGCGAAGGACGGGCCGATCGCATCCATGGTTGCCTTCGGCGTGATGACGTCGGACGATCCGACGATCATTGCTAAACCCAGCGGCCCAATGATCTTGCCGATGCCGCCGAAACCGTAGGCCGCGCCCATGCCGGTGGTGCGCAGACGGGTCGGCCAGACCTCGGCGAGGTAGGGACCGATGATCGCGAAACCGCCGTCGTAGAAGAAATCGGCGGCGACGATGGCCAGCCAGAACAGCGAGACGGTGCCGAGGAACTGATCATGCAGCAGTCCGGCCGCGGCCACCGTGACGGCGCCACCAAAGCCCGCCAACATGCCGGCGTTGCGACGGCCGATCGCATCGGACAGCCAGGCGAAGGTGATGCGGCCGACGATTCCGGAAAGCTTCACCCACAGGAACAGGTAGGCGGCATAGGCTGGGGTGACGCCGAGTTGCAGCACGAACAAGGTGGGCGCCCAAAGGCCAATGCCATATGTCGCGGTCTGCGCACCGATGCTCGCCATGAAAGACACAGCCAGACTCTTGGGATAGAGTAACAGGTCGCTCCAGGGTGCCACCTCCTGTTTAGGGGATTTGTCCGGCAGAGGCAGGTCAGAGGGCGCCACCTTCAATGCCCAGGCCAGCGATTTCCTGGCGTCCACCGCGCGACCCTGGCTGATCAGCCAGTGCGGCGATTCGGGCACCCAGGCACGCACGAGCAAGGTGAAGGCGGCGGGAATCACGCCGATGAGGAACAGGCCGCGCCACCCGATAGAATCGGTCGTGAACGCTGCGAAGGAGGAGGCGATCATGACGCCAAGCGGAATGAAGACGGTGACCAGGCCGCCGATGAAACCGCGCATCCGGGCGGGCACGAACTCCTGCACCAGCGGAAGATCGACGCAGTACAGGCCGCCAACCCCAAAGCCGACGAAGAAACGAAAAAACGACAGGAAGACCCAACCGTTATCGGGCGTGAACGCCAACACCCCGCTGGCGAGGGAGAAGTTGATGATGGTGGCCATGAAGACTTTGCGCCGGCCATAGACATCCGCGAGGCGGCCCCAGATGACCGAACCCAGGATCGCGCCGACACCGGACGACAGCAGGATGATCGCCGACTGTCCGAAAGTCAGGTGCCAGGGCTTGATGATGAAGGCCAGCACGAAGCCGATCAAATAATAATCGAAGAATTCGAGCATATCGCCGATGATTGCCGCGGCAATGATCTTGACCTGATTGCCGGTCAGCGATTTCGCCTGGTCCAGGCGGTTGAACATCATGGTAGCCTCCCGGGGTGCGTCCGCTGGCCCGGTTTGGTCCGGGTCATTGCCGGGAACGGTGCCTGAAACCGCCGCTGCGTCAAGCGGCGGATCTTTCCGCCACCGTTAACAACGCACCCTCCAACCGTTTGGCGACTTCATTCGCCATCGACACCGGCGTGGCGGCGAA
>JAQGHW010000410.1 GCA_028291505.1 Rhodopila sp.
AGGAGCTGCAGGTGGATGTGTTGCTCGATCGCGCGGGGCAGGCCGGCGAGATCCCATTCTCCGCCGACCTGACCGCGCTCGGCCTCATCTCCCGGCTGGAACATGCCCTCGACCACTTCGAGGCGGAATTGGCCGAGGCCCACCGTACGATCGTCGAGAACACCAGGCGCGTATCCGACTACCAGCCCCGGTTGGGCGGCGGCTTTGCCTTGGCCGGCGAACTCGCCGCCAAGCTGGCGGACTTGTCCGCGCTCGAAGCGAGCCTCGCGGCGACAGAGGAACAGACGGAAGCGGACGCCGACGACCTGGATGACGTCGCGCCCCGGCTGCGCCGCACGTCGTTTGTCGCCGAGCACGAGCCGGATGATGAGGCGCTGGACGCCGCCTGATCGGGATTGATGGCAGGAATGAGAGGGCTCGCAGAGCGCGTCCTCCGACACCGCACGGCTCCATCGCCGGCTATGGCAGCCCGGCCCCGCTGACACGCAGCCCGCAAGCGCGGGCCGCGCGCTGCGCAGGGCATGGCCGCACGCCGGCAATGGTGTCGAAGCCCGCGCCCCGCGGCCGCGGATGGGTCTCCCAGAACACTGGAAGACGGCAAAACCCACAGGAGAAACCCACTATGGAACTCAGAACCGTCGATCCGCGCAAGCTGAAACCCAATCCGAACAATCCCCGGCGCACCAAAACAGATAAGTTTTCGGACGCCCAGATGGAGGCCTCGATCAAGGCCGTCGGTGTGTTGCAGCCGCCACTCGTCCGCGAGGAAGGCAAAAATCTCGTCATCCAGTTTGGACATCGGCGTGTCACCGCCTGCATCAAGCTTGGAAAGACAGCGATGCCGGTGCTGGTGAAAAGCGCCGACGAGGTGGACGGCACTTTGGATCCGATGGGAACCGTGTCGGAGAACGTGATCCGGACCGAAATGGGGCAGGTCGACCGCTGGCGCGCCATGGAGGCTTTGGCCACGGCCGGCTGGAACGACGCGGCCATCGGTGAGGCGCTCGGCATGACATCCCGGAACATCGCGCAGGCGCGTCTGCTGGCCAAGATCTGCCCCGCCATGCTTGACCAGATGGCGTTGAACGATCTGCCGGGCCAGCGCGAACTGCGCATCATCGCCGCGGCCACTACGGAGGAACAGGCCCAGGTCTGGAAGAAATTCAAACCGAAGCGGGGTTATGAGGCGCCCTGGGGGGAAATCACCCACGCCCTCAGCAAAACGCGCCTCATGGCAAAGAACGCGAAGTTCAGCGCAGACGAAGCACAGGCGTTTGGCATCGTCTGGGAGGAGGACCTCTTTGCTCCGGCCGATGAGGATAGCCGCTCGACTACCCAGGTCGACGCCTTCCTGGCCGCACAGACGGCATGGCTGGAGACAAATCTCCGCAAAGATCAGTGCATCGTGGAGATAGACGAATACAGCCGTCCCAAGCTGCCGAGGGGCGCGCAGCAGTACTATGGCCGAAGCAGCGAAGGCGTATTCACGGCCTTCTACATCGAGCCGCGTTCCGGACTTATTCGCGAAGCGGCCTACACCACGCCAAAGGCATCCACGCCGGGAAATAGCGCGGCGGAGCCCGAGCCGGTTCGCAAGCCTCGACCCGACGTAACGGCAAAGGGCGACGCCATGATCGGCGACTACCGCACCGATGCGTTGCACCAGGCTCTTCGGGGAAACCCGATCGACGACGACCAGCTCATCGCCATGCTGGTGCTCGCGCTTGCCGGCAGGAACGTGACGGTGTTGAGCGGCGTCGCCGGTCAGCACCACGGTACTGGCCTCCGCCAAGTCGCAGACACGTTGACTGATGGCGGCGTGCTGACGCGCGATCTGGCGGCCATCCGGCTCGCTGCCCGAAAGGCGCTGGTGGAAGTGCTGTCTTGCCGACAAAACCAATCGGCGAGCGGCATCGGCGCGCGCTACGCGGGCACGGCGATCGACGCAGATTCCTATCTGCCAAATATGGCAACGGAAGAATTCCTGCCAGCCCTGTCACGCACCGCGCTGGATCGGTGTGCGTCGGCACATTCCGTCGCTCCGCAGGTTCGGGTGAAGGACACCAGGGCCGCGCTCATCGCACGGTTCAGCGAAGGGACCTTCATCTACCCGGGAGCCCGCTTCGCACCAACCGAGGCCGAGCTCGAAGCACCTCGCAGTCCCGCCGGCGTCATCGACGACGAGGTTGAGAACGAGGCGTCGGGCGATGACCCGCTCGGTTCCGCGGCGAGTGATCCGGATTGCGCGTTTCCGGAACGATCCGCCGAGGCTGACGAGGACCACGACGGAACACCCCCGCCAGACGAAGTGTCCGGCAGCGACGCTTCGCTCGCCGCCGCAGCAAATCACTCGGCGGCCTGACATTCGGTCGCGGCCCGATGCCAGAGCATTGGGCCGCTCCCTTCTCATGACGGAAGGCAATCGACATGAATACGATGTCCTCGTACCGCGATGGTCTGGACGATTGCAACCACCTTGGATCCAGATCAACCGCCTCACGCTTAGATCGCGCGGCGCTCGCGAATGGAGCCGCTTCACGCCGTTCTCGCCTAAGGGCGATTGAGGCCGAGATCGACCACGCATGTGAACGCGCGGCCATCGGGAACTGCGCGTCGATACGCCACCACGATCGCCGGCAGTGGGATCGGCGTAGGTGGCGACGCTACATCGCGGAAGCAGTGCAACAAGCCTGCATCCATGCACCGGAACTCGACGCGCTCCGCCAGGAGGTCAGCCAGCTTGAACGACTTATTCAGGCAACTTTACCGCGTTCGCGCTGGGACGTGGACCTGACGTCTCCCGAAACCGCGCCAGGCAAACTCACAGCCAAATGGCACTCGAAATCCGGTGGGGGGCCGTGATGATACGCACTCTCCGCTTCCTCCTCGGCCTGCCCATGCTTGCCGAAGGCCCGCTCTGGCGAGCCGCTCGCGCTCTCGACGCCCCGATTTTGATCAGCGCTAATGCGCTTTCGGTTTGGCGGCGCGACGCGCTCGGTCTCCGGCATTGGTGCGCTTTCGACCGGCGCAACCTCCATCTGGTCTGGCAGCA
>JAQGHW010000415.1 GCA_028291505.1 Rhodopila sp.
TGCCTTCAACTTCGCAATGGCGGCATCGCGTTCCATCGGCAGTTCATACACCAGATCGCCATCCCGAAGTCACTCCGATTACCGCTGGCCATTTTTCCGTCGCCAATCATGCAGCGGACGACCCCTCATTCGACCGGTCGTCTCCCGCTGCCACCATCAGGAACGGCGATACGGGCATCGATCCAAAATCGCGTAGGGCAGGTGCCCCATAGCGCCAGGCCGGTGACCTGCACGACGCAGTGCCCGACAACAACCGACAGAGCCACGACACCGCAGAATCCATCCAGACCGGCGTTCCGGTTCGCGCGTGCGGCCGTTCGGGCACGGCCATGACGCTGTGCCTATCCCACCAGCCGCCGAGCGATGCCGATAATCCGGTGCGCTTCCGACCACAGGCCATACGGCTCCAGCGCATCCATCGGCGCCCACACCGCGGCCGTCACGTCCGACGCCGCCGCCGGTTCGCCCGCCACCCACTTCGCGGCAAAATCCAGAATTGTGTAGTGAAACCGCACCCGGCCATCTTCATCACGCCGGATCGTATCGACATGCGCACAGAAATGCAGATCATCCACCGCCAGGCCGCATTCCTCGAACAGTTCGCGCCGGGCGGCTTCCTCGCAGGTCTCACCGACATCCTGAGCGCCGCCGGGCAGCGTCCAGCTTCCCAGGTTCGGCGGCTTGCCGCGCTGGCACAGCAGGACATGGTCGCCCTTGATCACCACGATCCCAATCCCGACGAACGGCCGGGTCGGATACTCCCGATCACTCATTTCTTGTCCGTATCAGGCGCCCCCGCCTGCGCCGGTTGAGCCATCTTCGCCGGCTGCCCGGCCTTCTGGTCATCCCCAGCTTTCAGGTCATCAAGCGTTGGCGCCAGCGATTTCTCCTTCCAGGAGCCGATCTGATACGTCCATCCGGCGACGCGCCCGTTCATTCTGTCAGCCTCCGCCTTGGCCTTGTCCGACGACGCGGACACAGCGAAACGTGCCCATACCTCCTTGTCAGCATGGGCATCCTGGGCGTCCTTGTCAGCGTGCAGCACCGTGACCGCCACCGCAAGCCCGTCATCGGTCGTGAACACCGAGTGCCCCGCCGCAACACCAGGCGCATCGGCGTCGGCCTTCACCTCCTGAAACGTCAGCAGTTCCAGCGCTCGGGCGACGTCTTCCACCTTGTACTCCTCCAGCTTCAAATGCTCCGCCGGCTGGGTCAGCGCGAATTTTCCGTCCTGCCGTCCGAACGCCAGGGCCTGGTCACCCGCGGCCCGGTCCCCCGCGGCGTGGTCCCCGGCCGCCTGGTTCCCAGACGCCGCCGTCTGTTTGTCCACCGCAACGGACGCGATCCGGTCGTGTGCGATGTTCATCACATTGCGGTCCAGCCACAGCGAGGCATCCGCATCGACCTGCAGACTGCCCTCGGCGAGCCAGGACTGGTTTTCACCGAACCGGCGAACATAGACTTCTTCCGGCACGTTCGCCTGGCTCCGCACGCGCCGATGCCCGGTGATGATCTCGACGACCGGCTTGCCGGCGGCGTCCACCAAGCGCAGCAGGTCGGCATTGGATGCCGCCCCGTTCGGGTCATCCAGCCCTAAGCGGCTGAGCTCCCCCGGGTCGCTGGTCCTGGGTTCGGCCAGCCGCAATTCCGTCAGCGCGGTCAGCATGCCGCGCAGCTTGACCTCCTGCACGGGATAGTCGTGCATGGACGCGATGCCCCAATCGCCATCGGCACGCTTGTCGATCACCGTCTGCTTCCCTTGGTGGGTGATTTCGATCCGCACCACGTCGCGCAACTTCGGCGCCAGATCGGGAAACATCAGCTTGCCGCCGGCGAACCTCGTCTGTTCGCCCGGCGTCGTGCGCGTGCCGAAAAACCAGCCGCCCGCCAGAGTGGCGACGCCCAGCGCAAGCAGAATCCCAACACCGCGCGCCCTCATGCCCCCGCCTTCATCTACGTGTCCTCGCGCGCCGGCGTCGTTGCAGAATACCCATACCGATCGCCAGCACCGTCATCAGCGCCGGCACCAGGACGATGGTGAAAATCCGCATCTCGGTCTCAAGATGGGAGATATCGCGGTTCAACTCCAACTGCACCGCCCGCAACTTCTGTCGCGTTTCCAGCACGTCCTGCCGGGCGGCGTCGATCGCGGCGCGCTGCTCGGGCGTGATGACGGCGTCGGGTTTGGCGTTGTCGCCCGGCCCGGCCCCACTCGCCCCGGCCCCGCCTGAACGAAGCGTCTGAAGTTGCTTCTCCACATCGTCCAGATGCTGCTGCAGGGCTTGCTGCGTCTGGCGGAACTGCGCCTCCGCCTCGCTTTGCATCGCCGCGACAAGGGTGAACGGACGATTGGTGTCGCCGCGCGACCGCAAGCCGATCAGCGCGTCGCCGCCGGCGAGGGTGCCGATCAGGTTGGCGACGAACGGCCCGTTGTCGGAGAACGGCGTCGCGGTCTGCTGGCCGAAGAAGTCCGCGACACGCACCCAGTAACGGTCCGCCAGGATGTCCGAGTCGGCCGCCACCACCATGTTCGCCGGTCCATCCGTCTGCGCCTTGTAGGCCGGGAAATTATCCGGCCGCTTCTGATCGGCTTGCAGCGGCGGCGGACCGGAGAATGCGGACTTCAGCACCCCGTGCACCCGAGCGGCGATCACCCTCGGGCCGCCTTCGGGTTTGAACCCCGCCAACACCTTGGCTGGATCGGGCGTCTTGATCTGATCCAACGGGATCAGGCCGCTACGGTCGCTGCTGCTCAGGATGGGGGTGAAATCGATCGTGGCGTTCGGCGCCTTGGACAGGAAACCGGACGACGCCACCGTCACCTGCTGCAGATCGGCCGTCGCGGGGTCATCGTGGTTGATCCCGTCGCGGATGTTGAACCAGGCGACGTAGTCCACCGCCTGCACCTGGTCGTTGCCGCCCGCCCGCACCCGCCATGCCCCGGTCAGGTCGCCGACCACCTTCGCCGGATCGAACACGATCCCCCAGGCATCGAACAATTGCTTCAGGTCCGAATGCGTGTCCGAAGGCGGCATCCCGGTGGGGGACGGGGTCGCCGCCAACGCCTCACTCCACGGATCGACCATCGCCATCAGCTTGCCGCCGCGCATCACGAACTGGTCGATCGCATACAGCGTCGCCGGCGACAGGTTCTGCGCCTCCGCCACCAGCAGCACCTGGATGTCCGGGTCGATGACCTGGGCATCCACCGGCACATTCTTGACCGTGTTGGTCTGCCGCAGCAGCACCGAGGACGCGTAAGGCTGGCCACCAGGCCCCCGTCCCTGCGTCATCATCATCGAGCGCGGATCGCCATCCAGCGGCAGCGAGGACATCACGCCGATCACCGGACGTTTCGGATTGGACAGGTCGTAAACCAGCTTGGTCAGGTCATATTCCAGAAATCGTTCGCGCTCCGCCTGGAAGAACGGGATGGTCCGCTCGTCATCCTCGAGGTTGCTGCCGGCGAGGCCGAAATAGATCTGCGACCCACCCTGATCCAGCGGCACCCCCTGCAGCCCGTAGGCCATCGCCCGGTCCTCGGTATCGCTGAACGGTTCGGGGTCGTAGAACTCCAGCCGCACCTTGCCGTTGGAGATCGAGGCGTAGTCGCGCAGCATCTCCCGCACATGATCGGCATAGGTGCCGTAGGTCGGCACGGTGCTGCCCAGCTGGCGTGAGTAGAACAGCCGCAGCGTCACCGGTTCCTTCAGGTCGGCCAGCACCTGCCTGGTGCCGCTGGACAGCGTGTAGATATGACCCTGGGTCAGGTCGACCTGCACGTTCGCCAGGCGGGCGTCGGCGAACATGTTGATGCCGATGGCGATGGCCGCGGCGGCCAACACGCCGAGGACGGAGAAGGTCAAACGACGCATGGTCTCAATCTGCCTTCCGCTGATCGACCAGCACGGTGTTCAGGAACAGGAAAAAGCCGATGAACGTCGCGAAGTAGATCAGGTCGCGCAGCGCGATGATGCCGCGGGTGAAGTCGGTGAAGCGGTCGATCACCGCCAGCCGGCGGGTGAAGTCGCCCAGCACCGGAACGTTGTGCGCCAGGAAATCGTTGACGATCGGGTTGGAGGCGACGGCGAAGACGAAGCAGATCGCCACCGCCAGCACGAAGGCGATCACCTGGTTGCGGGTCACCGCCGACATCGCCGCGCCGACCGACAGGAAAGCGCCGGCAACCAGCAGGCAGCCGACATAGCCCGATGCGATCACCCCGTTATCCGGTGAGCCGAGGATGTTGACCACGATGACGAACGGAAAGGTCAGCACCAGGGCGATGGCGCAGAACGCCCAGGCCGCCAGGAACTTGCCCAGCACGGCCTCGCCTTGGGTGATCGGCAGGGTCAACAGCAGCTCGATGGTGCCGAGGCGGCGTTCCTCGGCCCACAGCCGCATGGTGATGGCGGGGATCAGCAGCAGGAAGACCCACGGGACGAAGGTGAAGAACGGGTTGAGGTCCGCCTGGCCACGGTCGAAGAACTGCCCGAGGTTGAACGTCAGCGCGCCCTGCAGAACCAGGAAGATGACGATGAACACGGTGGCGACCGGGGTGGCGAAGTAGGCCCGCAGCTCACGGCTGGCAATGACAAGGGTTTTGGTCATGCGCCCCAGCCCCGTGCTGCGTACCGCCGCGCCGGTGTCGTCGCCAGCCGCTTTCGTGTCATGGCCGGGCCTGGCCCGGCCACCCACGACTTTCTCGCATCCGGCAGCCCAAGGCGCGGCCGGTCGCGCAAAGCCAGGCCATGACGGCTTGTATCCATCACGCCGCCTCCGGCATCGTCAGCGAGCGGAACACTTCCTCCAGCTTTCCCGAGGGGTGCCGCTCCGCCAGCTCCCACGGCGTGGCGTCCGCCACGATCCGCCCGTTCGCGATGACGATCGCGCGGGAGCACACGGCATCGACCTCCTCCAGGATATGCGTCGAAATCACGATCGCCTTCTCCGGCGCCATCCGTTCGATCAAGCCGCGCACCTCGTGCTTCTGGTTCGGGTCCAGGCCGTCCGTCGGTTCGTCCAGCACCAGCACCGGCGGATCGTGCAACAAAGCCTGAGCCAGCCCGACCCGGCGTTTGAAGCCTTTGGACAACGTCTCCACCGGCTGCAGCCGCACGCCTTGCAGCGTTGTCAGCCCCAGCGCGTGATCGAGCCGATCCGCCAGTTCCGACCCGGAAAATCCGCGAACCCGCGCGCAGAAGCGCAGGAAGCCCTCGACCGACATCTCGGGATAGGTCGGCGCGCCTTCCGGCAGGAAACCCAGCACCTGGCGTGCCGCGACGCTGTCGGTCTGCACGTCGTGCCCGTCGATGCGCGCGGTTCCGGCAGTCGGGATCATGAAACCGGCCAGCATGCGCATCGTGGTCGATTTGCCGGCGCCGTTCGGGCCGAGGAAACCCAGCACCTCACCTCGCCGCACCTCGAACGACACGTTGTCGACCGCGGTGAACGCGCCGAAGCGCTTGGTCAGCCCGTGGATTTCGATCAGCGCCGGCTGGTCCGATGCGTCCTCGACGCGAGTCGTCACTCTGCGTTCCCCCTTGTCTGGCAGTCCCCCGTTGGTCGCGGACATACCGCAATCACGTGGCAATGCAACCGGGTCATGGTGTAATGACCGGATGTTAACGCAGCAGATAGCAAGCCGGCCACACGCGGAGCGTACAGAAGATTCAGTTCTTCA
>JAQGHW010000417.1 GCA_028291505.1 Rhodopila sp.
ATCGGGTTCAGGATAAGGACCGCGACTGCCTCGATCACGGCGAGCCCGCCCAGGATCTGCCAGGCCCAGCGCAGAACCACCCGCCCGGTGGATTGGGCGAGATACAGATACGCCGTGGCCTGGATCGCCAGCGTCAGCAGGTGCAGTGCGACCTCGGTGAAGCGGATGGGGCCTTCGAAGTGACCGTCGCCGCTGAGGTGGCGGATTTCAAGCGCGACAAACAGCGCCAGGAGGGTGACGGCGCCTGCCTCCAGGGTGGCGACCAGCGCGTCGTCGGCTTGTCGGCGGAACAGGACGGCGGCCAAGGCGAACATGGCCGCCGGGATCGCGTAGCCGAGCACCAGCCCGTTGGCCAGCGGGGTCGTGCCAAAGGCGTAGTCGAGCACATACCAATTCAGCACCAAGCGGACGATGACCAGTACGGCAACGGCCAGCGCGACCGGGCGCAGTGCCGGAAGCTGTGCGCGGGCCTCGATCCAGGCCAGGGCGGGCAGGAGCAACGCAATCGCGAGGGTGAGCCAGTAGTCGTGCAGCAGCATGGCGCAGCCCAGCGCCAGGGCGGCGACCGCACCCGCGGCATGGACGCCGGCACGCTGGCGGTCGGTCTCGCGTGCAGCCATCGTGGCGGTGGCGGTCAGCGCGGCGGCCAGCACCAGGGCGGCGGCGGCCCAGGCGATGTCGGTCTGGAAGCGGGCGATCCGAGCGTAGGCGACGGTCAGGGTCAGGACCGGGACCGCCGCGACCAGCGCGGCCCAGGGTAGCTTGTTTGCCCCTCGACGCTCCCACAACAGGCCGGCGACGGCGTGAAATGTGGCCAGCACGGCGGCGGCGGTGATCAGTGGCAGGATTGCCTCGGGCGCCCAGGCGCCGGGCAGGATTGCCTGGACGATGCCGTCGGTTCGGATGACCTCGGCGGTGGAGGTCCAGGCCGGCAGCGACCAGATCAGCAGCGTGAGCAGGCCGAACAGCGCGGCGAGCCAGGGCAGGCGGTCGAGGCGCGGTTCAGTGACGCCCTTCCAGACTGCGATGGGGGAGAGCAGGAACAGCGCGGCACACGGATCCAGGCCGGGGTTGAAGGCTTCCAGCACCAGGCCGGCGGCGCCCATGGTGGCGAACGGCACCCATGCCAGGCGCCGGCCGACCGGGTGCTGTAGGGCCGCGCCGGGCAGCAGGGCCAGCGTCAGTGCGGCTGCGGCGGGCACGAAGGCGGCGGCTGCCCAGAGGTCGGGCGTTGCCGGGATGGCAGCGAAGCAGACCCATAAGGCGCCGGCGATCGTGGTGGTCCAGCCGAGCCAGGTCCAGGCGGTGCGGCGGACGACCAGCAGCGCGGCAGCGGAAACAATCAGCAGGTAGGCGAACAGGCCGGGCAGCGATGGAGTCTGAGTGGCGACGAGCGCTGGTGTCGCGAACGCCCCGGCGATGCCGGTCGCAGCGGTCAGCGGCCCATAACGCAGTGCCGCGGCCAGGGCGATCAATGAGGCGGCGGCCATCGCCACGAAGGCAAGCAGCGGCGGCAACAGGCTGTAGAATGGTCCCGCGCCGTAGGCCGCGCCGAACAGGATGGCGGTGCCGCCCGCCGCGAGGCCGCTGGGTGCCTGATCGTGACGAAACGGACCTGCCAGCGGCGGTCCCTCATGACGGTGCAGAAATTCGCCGCCGCCGAGCAGGACCAGGCCCAGTGCAGCCGTCAGCCAGCAGCGGGCGGCGGGACCCAGCAGCTCCTGCTCGACCGCGTAGCGCACCAGGAAGATCCCGGCGAACAGCAGGGCCGCGGAACCGAGCCAGACGCCCCAGTTCGTGGTGAGCAGGGCTTCGAAGTCGATGGGCGGGGCGGCAGGTGTCCTGGGTTCGGGTGGTGCGATCGACGCGGCCGGAGGCGGCAAGGGAACGGTCGCGATATCCGTGGCCTCCACCGGCGCCGGGGGGCGGCTTTCAGATAGCGTGGCGCGCAGGTGCCGCAATTCCGACAGCGCGGAGCGGGCGGTGAAGAAGCCGATGATGCCCAGCACCCAGCCGGTGAGCCATCCGAGTTGGAGAAGGATCTGCACCGGGTCAGGGCCCGAGGCACTGGATTACGGCGCTGCGATTGAGGCGCCTGATCACGCGCTGTCGCGAACCGCGTGGCGCCCGGCGATGTATCCCTGGCAGGTCGCACGCGCCAAACCATGCTCGCTGAAGCCGCCGGCCGATTCGCCTCCGCAGTACAGTCCCGGAATGACCTGGCCGTTCATGTCCATCACCTGGCAGCTTGCGTTGATGCGCAATCCTAACCGGGTGTCGTGGATCACCGGCGTCGCCCAGGCGGCATAGAACGGCGGCGTGGCGATCTTCTGCAGCGGCCTGGGTTTGCCGAAGTCCTCGTCGATCCCGGAGTCCACGAACGAATTGTAGCGCTGGACGGTGCGTTCCAGGTTTTCCGGCGGCATCGGGACACGCTGATACTTCATCACGATCTTCCGCGCGAGATCGGCCACGGTGTCGGCGCTGAAGAAGAGGCCTCCGGCGATGTCGACATTGGGCGGCGTGGGCACCCAGTTTTCACGAGTCACCGCGTCGGCGTCGAAGATTGCCCAGATCGGACCGCCTCCGTTATGGCCATCGCCGATCCCGGCCATCGCGGCGTTGAGCCAGTTGTTCGGCCGGTAAGTAACGTTCTTGGCGTTCAGATAGCTGCCCTGGGTGTATGGATCGATCGACCTGTAGTCGTTGGAGGTGAACGCCACGCCCATCTCGTCGTAGAACCGGTGCCCCAGCATGTTCACCGTGATCGCGTCCTGCCAGTCGTGGACCCGCAATCCTGAGGCCCGAGCACGGTCGAACACTGAGCTGCCGGGCATCCATCGGAGGTTGGCGTAGCCATACTGGTTGCCGATGGTACCAGGCTTGGCGAGGTTGAAACCGAACTCGCCGGTCTGGTTGTAGAACCCCCAGAGGGAGGCGCCGATCGCCATGGCAGCAAGCTCACCGCTGGCGTCCTGGTCCGACCACGGCATTCCGGCCAGGCCGCAATACTCCTCGGTCAGGCGCGGGTCTGCCATGCGGCGGAAGTTCACGTTGCCGCTGGAACCGCCGGTGGCGATGATGACCGCCTTGCGGGCGCCGATCAAGCGCTTGGCGCCGTTGTTTTCGACGGCGAGGCCCAGCACCCGGCCGGCATCCGGCGCCTGCCGGTAGAGTGAGATCATCTTGTGCCGGGTCAGGATCTGCACACCGGACTCCCTGGCCGCGGCGTCCAGCGGTCGCATCAGGCCGTTGCCCGAGGACATGGTCGCCTGCACCGCCAGATTGGCCGGCTTGCCGGTCTGCACCATCGGCCAGTCCATGACCGCGGCGTGCATCTCCCGCGGGACCGAGTTGCCCACCGCCCGCCCACCGGCGGCGTCGGGTGCCTTGTCGACGAAGATCACCCCATGCGCGACCAGCCAATCGAAGGTGGCGGTGCTGTTGTCGGCGAAGGCGCGGATGATCTCACGGTCGTTGTAACGATAGTCCGGAAAGCCGTTGGGTTCGACCACCGACCAGTCGGTCAGGTCGCGGAACAGCAGGTCGGGCGAGTCCTCGATGCCATGCTTCTTCTGCGCGCTGGTGCCGCCGCCCAGCGGAACGTTGCCGCCGCTGGTGATGGCGTGGCCGCCGATATGGGGTTGTGCCTCGACCACGATCACCGAGGCGCCGGCTTCACGTGCCACGATGGCGGCGGTCAAGCCCATGGCGCCGGCGCCGATTACCACGACGTCCGCCTCGCGGTTCCATTGCGGGGCGGCAGCCCGGGTCGCGTTTGGTGCGGCGAG
>JAQGHW010000453.1 GCA_028291505.1 Rhodopila sp.
TCCAACGCCGTGCTCGACGGCCATAGCCTCAACGCCTATCGCCACGCTCCCAACGTTGGGGCGCGCAAGGGCTGGGCCGGTGCGGATGCGTCGAGCCGCGGCATGATCCTGGCCGCCATGGCGATGAAGGGGGAGGCGGGATATCCTGATCCACTGGGCGCCGAGACCTGGGGCTTCGAAGCCGTGTATGTGGGCGGGCGGAAGCTGCGGCTCGGCCGTCCGCTCCAGGGCTTCTTCCTCGACCGGGTCATCTTCAAGCTGGTGCCGTCCCAGCGCAACGGCTCGACGGCAGTCGAGGCCGCGATTCGCCTGCATGACTGGTTCCGCGGCCACGACTTCGCCGCTCGCAGCATCGAGATCGTGACGCAGGACGAGGCGATGCGGCGCATCGTAACCACAGGGCCATTGCCCAATTCGGCGGCTCGCGACCACTGCCTGCAATATATGGTCGCGGTGGCGCTCCTGAACGGCAAGCTCACCGCATCCGCCTACGGCGACGCGGCGGCCGCCGATCCGCGCATCGATGTCTTGCGTGCCTGCATGGAGGTCACGGAATCGCCGGCCTATTCGCGCGCGCATCACGACCCGGCCATCGGCTCCTGCACCAATGCCGTGCGCATCACCGCCATGGACGGCGCCGTCTCCGATCTCGTCGAGGTTGAGTATCCGATTGGCGATCCGCTGCGCCGCGCCGAGGCGGTGCCGCTGCTCAATGCCAAGTTCCGAGACCTTGCAGTATCCGTATGGGATGCCGGCCGGCAGGACGAGATCCTCGCGCTTTTCGCCAATCCAGAGCGTCTGGCGGCCATGACGGTGCCGGATTTCATGAACCGCGTCACCGAGGCACCAGACGGCTGACGCCAGCGCGCGGCCAAAACAAAAAAATAAGGGGGGATAAGGGATAATGAGGATATTCGGAGCGCTCTATGTCCAGGTGCTGATCGGTGTCGTCATCGGATCGGTGCTGGGCTTTCTTGCGCCGCAGTTGGCGACAGAGATGAAGCCATTGGGCGATACCTTTATCGGGCTGATCCATCTCCTGATCGCGCCGCTAGTGTTCTGCACCGTGTCCATGGGCGTCGCCAGGGTCAGTAACCTTGGCCAGGCCGGGCGCATTGCCGTGAAGGCGCTGATCTATTTCCTCGTTGTCTCGACCTTCGCGCTCGTCATCGGCTTCCTGGTCGGACTGATCGTGCAGCCGGGCGCCGGCATGCATATCGATCCCGCGACCCTCAGCATGAAGGGGCTGGAGAAATACCAGTCGACCGAAAGCTCGGCCGGCAGCTTCGTCGACATGCTGATGCGCTGCGTGCCGACCAATTTCTTCGAGCCATTCCTGAAAGGCGATGTCATCCAGATCGTTGTGCTGGCGGTCGCGACCGGCGCGGTGCTTTCCGGCCTGGGCGAGCGCGCCAAGCCGGTGACGGCCTTCATCGACAGCTTCATGCAGGTGCTGTTCCGTCTGGTGCGCCTGGTCATGTATCTGGCCCCCATCGGAGCCTTCGGCGCGATCGCCTTCACCATCGGCAAATACGGCGTCCACACGCTGATCTCGCTCGGATGGCTGGTCGGCGCGATGTATGCCACCTCGGCGCTGTTCGTCGTCGTGGTCCTGGGCTTCATCTCGGCCGCCTGGTGCAAGCTCAGCATCTTCGACATCCTCAGCTACATAAAGACCGAATTGCTGATCGTGCTCGGCACCTCAACTTCAGAATCCGTATTCCCGCAGCTCACCGAGAAGCTTGAGCGGCTGGGCTGTTCGCGGATGGCGGTCGGGCTGGTGCTGCCGACGGGCTATTCCTTCAACCTCGACGGCGGGCAGATCTATCTTTCGCTGGGCGCGATGTTCATAGCCCAGGCGCTGGACATCCATCTCGGCGCCGAGCAGCTCGTCACGCTGTGCATCGTCATGGTGATCGTGTCCAAGGGCAGCGCCGGTGTCAGCGGTGCCGCCTTCGTAGCGCTCGCCGCCTCGCTCGCCTCGACCAATATCCTGCCGATTGCAGGGCTGGGCCTGGTGCTGGGCGTCGACCGCTTCATGAGCGAGGCGCGCGCCCTGGTCAACGTCATCGGCTGCTTCGTCGCCACGATCGCGGTGGCTAAATGGGACGGCGAGTTCGATCTGGCCCGTGCCAGGGCGGTGCTCGCCGACGGGGAGAATTACGACAACCCGACCGTGCCGGCGGCCGCTGTCGCCGGTGCTGGTGCTGGTGCCGGTGCCGAGACGATGGTCTCCGCCGCGCGGGCGGCCTGAACGACAGGAGATTGGACGATATGACGCTGAAGACCTGCAAGGCCGTGTTCATGCGCGGCGGCACCAGCAAGGGCATCGTGTTCCACGAGCGCGACCTGCCGCAGGATATGGCCGCGCGCAACGCTCTGTTCGTGGCCGCCATGGGCTCGCCCGATCCCTATGGGCGGCAGCTCAACGGCATGGGCGGTGGTGTCTCGTCGTTGTCCGAGGTCTGCATCGTCGGTCCGCCGTCGCGGCCCGATGCCGATGTCGACTTCACCTTCGCCCAGATCGAGATCGACCGGCCGGAGGTCGATTATGCCGCGACATGCGGCAACATGTCGTCGACCATCGGCCCCTTCGCGGTCGACGAGGGGCTGGTCCCGCCGCCGGCCGATGGCGAAGCAGCGATCCGCGTGCACAATACCAACACGAAGAAGATCTACATCGCCCGCTTTCCGGTGAAGGGCGGGCACAGCACGGTTGACGGCGATCTTGCGATCGACGGCGTCGCCGGCACGGGCGCCCCGGTGCGCCTCGACTACGTCGATCCGGGCGGCGCCAAGACCGGCAAGCTGCTGCCGACCGGCAACCCGGTCGACATGATGGATATCCCAGGCATCGGCAGCATCCCGGTCAGCATGATCGACGCCGCCAATCCGACCGTGTTCGTCGCCGCCCGCGATGTCGGGATCCGGGGCACCGAGCTGCCGGCGGTGCTGGAGCGCGATACGGTGCTTATGGGGAACGTTGAGACCATCCGGCGCCACGCGGCCGTCGCCATGGGGATGTCGCCGGATCTCGATCATGCTGGCAATGTGCGCAGCGTGCCCAAGCTGGGCATCCTGTCGCCGCCGGTCGAGCAGACGCTGCTCTCGGGCAAGGTCATGGCGGAATCGGAGACCGACATCGTCGCGCGCATGATCTCGGTCGGCCAGCCGCACCGTGCGACACCGCTGACCAGCGCACTGTGCCTTGCCGTCGCCCGCCGTATCCCGGGCTCGATCGCCTATAATCTCATGCGACCGGGCGACGGCTCTGCGCCGGTGCGCATGGGCCATCCTTCGGGCGTAATCATGGTCGGGGCCGAGATTGAGGTCATGGACGGAAAGGTCCGCGTGCCCTTCGTCACAATGTACCGGACGGCGCGCCGGCTCTTTCAGGGCGAGGTGTGCTACGTCACGGATTGATAGCAGGCAGAGGCGGCATTGCCAGCTTAAACCAGCGGCAGCCCACGTCTGGGGAGTGGAGGGAGCAGACCCAGGCTTATGCCGCCACGTGGGCACCAGTCTTCTGTCGCCAGATCCGGAAGGCCGCCCTTGCCCGCGACGGACCGGGAGCGAGTGCTCGAACTGTTGCGATAGGCCGCATCGGTCACGCAACCGCCAGAAAGTACATGACACCCTCTAGCCCAACCCTGCCGACCGTGATCCACTGCGGAGGATAGCGCCATGAAGTTCATCGTCGCCGCGGCCCTGTGCTGCGTCGCCGCGGCCCTGTGCTGCGCACTCACCGCTCCGGCTGTCGCCGCCGAAGGCCCACTGGAACTCGCCCATGAGGGGTATTTCTATACCGGGGTCCAGCGGCTACCCGACGGCACCGGGGTCACCGGGCAGATGTTCGTCGAGTATCAGATCCCGGCTCATCTGACCGCGCCGTACCCGATCGTCATGATCCACGGGAGTTACCAGAACGG
>JAQGHW010000544.1 GCA_028291505.1 Rhodopila sp.
CAAACTGCCACCCGGCGCGGTGGTAGTGAACGCCGCCCGCGGCACCCTGATAGACGACACGGCAATGATCGCCGCCTTGCGTTCCGGGCAAATCGCAGCCGCCGGACTGGATGTTTACAACGGCGAGCCGCATCTGAACCTCGAGTACCTGACGCTGGAGAACGTCGTGCTGCTGCCCCACCTGGGCAGTGCAACGACCGAAACCCGCGATGCGATGGGCCGGATCGTATTGTCCGGGATCGGGGCGGTGCTGGCCGGGCAATCGCCCTCGAACCTGGTGGTATAAGCATGCGCATCGCGGTTGGCGGCTTCCTGCACGAGAGCCACTCGTTCGCCCCCCGGCCCACCACCTATGCCGATTTCCTGCAACCCGGCGGCCTGCCGGCTTTCTCGGCTGACGAGGACCTGATCGCCGCGATCCGCCCCCGATCGGTGCCACTGGCGGGTGCGATCGCCGTCGCAGAAGCAGCCGAGGTGCAGCTGGTTCCGCTGGCGTGGGCTTTCGCCAATCCCGCCGGCCCGGTTCAGGACGAGGCATTCGAGCGCATCGCCGCCCGCATCTGCGCGCCGTTGTCGAGGGCGCTGGATCAGGGTCCACTGGATGGCGTGTATCTCGATCTGCATGGCGCGGCCGTGGTCGACAGTTTCCCCGATGCCGAGGGCGAATTGTTACGCCGCGTTCGGGCCATCGTCGGCGATGACCTGCCGCTGACAATCAGCCTGGACCCGCACGCGAACCTGACCGAACAGATGGTGCGGCTGGCGGACGTGGTCGTTCCGTTCCGGACCTATCCTCATGTCGACATGAAGGACGCGGGTGGCCAGGCGATGCGGCTGTTACTTTCCCGCATCGAACGCGGCAAGCGCTGGGCCAAGGCATTTCGGACGCTGGATTTCTGGATCCCGCTGGGCAGCCAGTGCACATTGATGCCGCCGATGCAGACCGTAATGACCGAGCGCGCCGATCTGGCCGAGCGTTTCGACGCGACGGAACTGGCGTTCTGCTTCGGCTTTCCGTACGCCGATTTTGTCGGCTGCGGCGCGGCCATCGCGGCGTTCGCGGACACCCAGGCTCGGGCGGATGCAGCCGCCGATGCATTGCTGGCCTATGTGAATGCGCAGGAAGCCCGGTTCGTGCAGGACACGCTGCCCTCAATGGCAGCAGTCGCCGAAGCGCTGCGTCTGGCTGAGGGTGCCGCTCGCCCGGTCGTTTTAGCGGACACGCAGGATAACCCAGGCGGCGGTGGGCATGGCGACACCACGGAACTGCTGTCCGAACTGGTGCGGCAGGGGGCCAAAGGCGCGGTTGTCTGCCTGATCAACGATGCCGAAAGCGTTGCCGCCTGTGTCGCGGCCGGTGTCGGCGCGACGGTCGATCTGTCGCTCGGCGGCAAATCGGATGGGATGCCGTTCGCCTGCCGCGCCAGGGTGGAGCGCCTGACCGACGGGGTGTTCACGTTGACCGGCCCGATGGGTGCCGGCAATCCGGGCAATCTCGGCGCCACCGCGCTGGTAGACATCCAGGGCATCCGAGTAATGGTGTCCTCCCGCAAGATGCAGGCGCTGGACCAGGCGATTTTGCGCCATGTCGGGATCGAGCCATCGACATGCCCGATCATCGCGTTGAAGTCCTCGGTGCATTTCCGAGCCGATTTCGGTCCGATATCGGAACAGGTGATTGTCGCCATCGCCCCGGGGCCAGTGGTCGCCGATCCCGCGATACTAAATTTCCAGCACGTGCGGGCCGAGATCCGGCGGCGCCCGCGAACTGGGTGACCACCACAAACAATCTTCCAAGCCGCTCAAGAAGAAAGTTCCAAGCGAAGACAACCTTTCCGACGGCCATTGTATATGATTCGAAATCCACCTTGGCTTCCTGATGACGCAGCATCGGACCAGGAGCCGGTTTTCGCGCCGGTCGCCCCTCAATCGACACCGGCGCCGGGCCCCAATGGGCGGATCAGGTGCGCGCGTAAACGCAAGAATTTTTCACCACAGAGGCGCAGAGAAATACTGTGGCGGGCTTCATGCACAGGGTCCCGCAGACCCCGTCCTATGTGTAGTGTATGCTTTCGTTTCGTGAAAAGTCTATGGCCCAATCAAATACTAGGCTTACTCTGCGCCTCTGTGGTAAAAAAATCGGTAGATTCCTCCACATACCGGCCCCTCCCCCGAAGCAATATCCCACGCAGGCCACGCATAGCGTGCTGATCCAATGGCGGATCGCTGGTTCACCCGATTGCCCTGAAGCGGCAGAAAGGACCGGTCGGCCAGCGGATGCTTTCCAGATGCGCGCGGGCAGCATCGTCATCGTGAAAACCAGGGTCGGTGAGGATAACTGACATGGTGGCTGCCCCTTCCTGCTGTTATCATTCCTAGCCGCCGCTATGTCAGGTATATGATAAGGAAATATTTCTTGACAAATTCCACAACCACAGGTAGAACCCGCCGCACACCATCAAGAGCCGAGCGGCATGAGCGAAACCACCACCGGACCACACCCACAAGCCCCCCTCGG
>JAQGHW010000289.1 GCA_028291505.1 Rhodopila sp.
GCTGCGCCTGCGGGCCGAGCAGCCAGGCGAGCAGGATGCGTGCGGCTTCGGGTTGGGGGCTGCCCTTGACCAGGTTGACCGTTATGATCCTGACCGGGCTGCCTTCGTCAGGAATGTTGGCGGCGAACCGGCCCGGCGTCAGCGCTGCCTGGTTTTGCGCCCTGGCATTCCATCCCGGTCCGATGCCGGCATCCCCGACGGCGATGGCGGTGTAGATGTCCGGCAGCGGATCCCACGACACGACGCGCGGGGCGAGCTGGGTCAGGGCATTGATCCCGACGGACAGGGAGCGCTGCAGATCGCTGCCGCCGAACAGCGCGCCCGCCACGACCGTCAAGGCCAACGCCGCCGTATCGGGCGGGGTTTGCAAAGCGATTCGGCGCCCATAGGCCGGGTCCCAGAGATTGCGCCAGGACCATGGAGCCTGGGCGACCTGGGCGGGGTTATATCCCATCGCCAGGCTGTCCAGCACCAGCGCCGGCCCGGCGACCCCTGGCACAGCCGCTTGCGGGATCAGGTCTTTCAGCACCGGCATCGCCTCGGGACTGAGCGGACCAAGCAGGTCCTCGGCGGTGGCCTTCGCGGCGACACCAGTCTCCAGCAGTACGACGTCGGTGGACGGAAGGAAGCGTTGCTCGCGAAGCACGCCCAGCATCTGGAACGAGTTGCCGACTGGATAGTAGAAGACACCGATGTCCGGATGAGCCTTGCGGAACGCCTCCACGATGACCCTGTCGAAGTAGGTCTGGAACCAGCCGCCGAACGCCATGAGGGTGACACTGCGCGCCGCCTTCGCCCGGCGGAGGACGATTGCGGACGATGCGAACAGTGCGCCGGCGCCTAGTCGCCGACGGGTCAGGGCAGGGGGAGGCTGAAGGGGCAAGGGGCGACGATCCCAGGGGGCGTGGCCGGCAGTGTAGCACGTGATGATCATCTTGCCGTATCGGTTCCGGCCGAAAGTCGATATTGATCGTTTCTTGTCTCCACCCAACGGACGAAGCGGACTAACGGATGACGTCAATTGGTACCGCTGTGGTACGACCGGTCCTGACCCGAACGGGGTCCGGCGATCTTGTATGGTGGATCGCTTTGACCGGCTTGTGCTCGGTGCTGCTTATACCGTTGTTCGTCGTCGACGTGCCGCCGCTGCTGGACTATCCGAACCACCTCGCGCGCGCGTTCGTGCTGGCATCGTCGCCCGGCGACCCGATCCTGGCGCGGTTCTATGCGCCCCATTGGTCGATCACTCCGAACCTCGGGTTCGACCTCATCGCGCCTGCGTTGATCCA
This sequence comes from Rhodopila sp., assembly GCA_028291505.1. Taxonomy (GTDB): domain Bacteria; phylum Pseudomonadota; class Alphaproteobacteria; order Acetobacterales; family Acetobacteraceae; genus Rhodopila. The sequence goes on from JAQGHW010000289.1 coordinate 1,290, forward strand.
TGTGCTGCCGGTGCACGTGGTCGGACGACTGCTGATCGCGGCGTCACTGCTGCTGCCGGTGTGGGGTGCCGTTGCGTACAATCTGGCGCTCGGCGGCCGATGGTGGTCGCTCGGTGCCGGGCTGATCGCTTATAACAATTGCCTGCTTTACGGCCTGCTGAATTTCGAGATCTCGCTGGGGCTCGCGCTGCTGCTGGCGGCGGGATGGGTTCGTTGGCGCGAAGATCGTCCGAGGCGAGCGATCACCCTTGCTGCAGTGGGAGCACCCGCGCTTTTCGTGTGCCACCTGATGGGCCTGGTGTTCTTCGGCTTGCTGATCGGCAGCAACGAACTAATCCGGCTTCACGAGGGACGGTTTCATGCGGTACGGCGGGACGATTTCTGGAGCGCTTTGTTGGCGCGTGGGCTGATCCTTCTGCTGATCTTCGCCGCGCCCATCGCCTTGTATGAGATCTCGGATTTGCAGCAACTTGGTGGCGACGCCGAGTACCCGCCCTTGGGCCAAAAGCTGCTGCAGCTTTTGACGACCTTCGTCAACTACGTCTGGGCGCTGGATATGACGACCGCCGGGGTCGTGTTGACGATCACCGGCGTCAGCCTGGCGATGCGATGGGGCAGAGTGCCGGGCCCTGCCGCAATCGCCATCGCGCTGCTGCTGATCACTTTCCTCGCGACGCCGTTTGCCTGGAAGGGCACGTATTATCTCGACACCCGTTTCAGTGTCATGCTGGGTTTCATGCTGTTCGCCGGCTGCGTCCCGGTGAGCTGGCCGGCCGGGTTCAGGTTCGCCGCGGCCGCCGCTCTGGTGCTGTTGTTTGTTGTGCGTATGGCCTTGCTGACGACGGCCTGGGCCGAACACCGAGCCGACCTCGCCGATTTGCGCGCGGTGTTGGCACCGGTGCAGCCGGGCCAGACTGTTTATGTCGCCGAACTTGGCCTCAAGGAGGAGCTGGCCTATTGGCAGGCCAACCCGCGCTGGCGCCTGTTGTCCGACGGTGTGCGGATCGATGAACATCTTGGAGCGCTGGTGTTGATCGAGCGTCGCGCCTACTGGCCGTTCCAGTTCGACATTCCGTCGCAACAACCGATCGAGACCCGGGAACCGTATCGCGCCCTCGCCGGCCGAGTGGGATACATGCCGACCTGGGGGCAAGCTGCCACCGCCGACGTCTGTGGCTTCGACTATGTGTTGCTGATGGAGGCGGATGCGGTGCCCGACCTGCCAGCCGAACGGTTCCGGCTGCTGGTGCGTTCTGGCTTCGCCGCGCTCTACACCATTGTGAAATGCAAGGCGGCGTCATGATCATTGGTTTTGGTATCCATCCCATGACGGCACGCGTCGATCGTCGTTCGATACGTGGGGCCAACCTTTCTGCCGCGATCAAGGACGGAACCAGCGACTGCTTCTGAGTTGGTGCACGCCGCAGTAATTTGGATGTGAGGCGATCGGAGCGTCGCAGTATGAATTGGCTGCCTCTTGACGCGGGGCTCGCGCCGGTTGTCTGCCTTTGGTATGCTCGGCGCGGTCAGCTTCGAGGCGCACATGCCAACAGCGCTGGCAGAGCTACATCTTGGTTCGCATTCATTTCTGCTGCAGGATTACTACGTCGAGCAATGGACGGGCAATTTTGTCATGCACATGCTTGTAATTAACTTGGACATGTGGTAGAAACACTTGGCCTCATTGGATCTTGCATCTCGTTATGGCGTGCAAAATCCGCGAGAACCAAAATGGGAGAGTTGGGGATTAAACGTTGCCTATGTGTTTGACCCGGCCGGCGTGCTGTGGCACATCGCGGAAATACCGGCGAAGGACACGCCTTGATTAACTTGTCGCAGGTAAAACGATTTGTCAGGGTGCCAACGCCGCCAGCGCAAACCTGCGAATGATGTCATCCGGTCCCGCCTTGGCGCATGTGCCGGGATCCGGGTCGGAATCGCATGCGCCGCGCCGGTCCACGGTACGGCTGGCATGGTGGGCGGCGCTGGTGGGGTTGTCCGTGATCCTCGCCGTTCCGCTGCTGGTGGTGGATGTGCCGCCGCTGCTGGATTATCCCAATCACCTGGCGCGGATTTACATGCTGCCGGACTAGCCCTCCGAACGCTTCCGGCTGCTGATCAGGTCCGGGTTTGCCGCACTTTACGCCTTCGACACGTGCGAGGCGAACCTCTGACCATCGCGTTTCGCACCCGATGGCGCGCGCCTGCTTGTGGCCCGGCGATCCATCGGTCAGGATTGGCGCGCATGAACGAAGGAGCGTAACCGAGTGATCCTGCTGCAGGTGGTGGTCAGCGGCCTGCTGATGGGATCGGTGTACGCGCTATTTTCGTCCGGCCTGACGCTGATCTGGGGCATGATGAACGTCGTCAATTTTGCCCATGGCGACTTCGTCATGCTGGCGATGTATGCCGCCTTCTTCGCCTTCACCCTGCTGAAGCTCGGCCCAATCTTCTTCATCCCCGGCGCGGCGGCACTGTTGTTCGTGCTGGGCGTCGTGGTCTATCTCGGCCTGGTGCGGCATGTCGCGAAAGGCCCGATGCTGGCTCAGATTCTGGGGACTTTCGGCCTGGCGCTGGTGCTGCGCTATGCCGCATTCTGGGCGTTCACCGCGAATTTCGTCTCGCTGCCGGACAACCTGGTCGGCGGCACGTTCGACATCGGCGGCCTGCGGGTGGAGGCATCGCGGCTGCTGGCCGGCGTATTGGCGCTTGTCATCACGCTCAGCATGCATTTGGTCCTGACCCGCACCGCGCTGGGCAGCCGCCTGCTGGCCGTGGCCGAGGACCGCAACGCGGCCATGCTGATGGGTATACGGCCGGACCGGATGCAGGCGATCGCCTGGGGGATCGGCGCCGCATCGACGGGCGTTGCCGGCGCGCTGATTGCACTGTTCTTCTACATCTCGCCCACCGTTGGGGAGTCGCTGTCGCTGATCGCCTTCGTCGTGGTCTGCCTGGGCGGCTTCGGCAGCGTGCCGGGGGCGCTGATTGCGGGTCTGGGGATCGGCGTGATCGAGGCGCTGTCGGCGTACCTGATCGGGGCGGTCTATCAGGACGTCGTGGTCTACGCGTTGTTTCTGGGAGTCCTGTGGGTGCGCCCGCAAGGCTTGCTGGGGACGAACTGAGCGTGAAACAATGGCCCCTTGTCGTGATCGGATTCCTGCTCATTGCCGGCTGGCCGCTGGTGGTGCACGACGTCTTCCTGCAGCGGGTCGGTGCGCTGGTTTTGCTGGCGGCGATCTCGGCCTCGGCGTGGAATTTGCTGGGGGGTTATGCCGGCCAGGTGTCGGTCGGCCATGCGGTGTATTTCGGCGCGGGCGCTTACGCGTCGCTGGGGGTTTACACTGAACTCGGGTGGCCGCCGATCGCCGGCGCGCCGGTTGGGGTCCTGGTCTCGATGGGGATCTCGGCGCTGGTCGGAACGCCGACGTTTCGGTTGCGGGGGCATTATTTCTCCATGGCGACGATCGCGGCGGCCGAGCTGTTCCGGATTCTGGCGGCCAACTGGCCGCTGCTGGGGGCGGCGGTGGGGCTGATGGGACCGCCGGTGCCTCGCAGCGTGGCGGATCTGTCGTTCATCAGTCCGATCCCGTACCATTATTTGTTTCTTGCGGTGCTGGTCGTGCTGCTTGGTTTGACGTGGCTGATGCAGCGCAGCCGGATGGGGTATTATCTGGCGGCTATTCGCGGCGGAGACCGAGCGGCTCGCAGCCTGGGGGTGCCGGTTTTGCGTTACAAGCTGTACGCGCTGCTGCTGTCGGCAGGGTTCACCTCGATCGCGGGGTCGCTCTATGCGGTCATGGTGGGGTTTATCGATCCGGACAGCGCGCTGGGCATCCTGATCTCGGTGAAGATGCTGATCGTTGCGGCCCTGGGCGGTGCCGGAACCCTGTTCGGCCCGCTGGTCGGCGCCATTATCCTGATCCCGCTGGAGGAAACCACCAATGCCATGTTCGGCGGCGGTGGCTCCGGGATCACCTTCATCGTCTATGGGGCGATCATTCTGCTGGTGGCGCGGTTCCAGCCGGGTGGGGTCGCGGCGTTCTGGGCGGTGGTGACGGACAGGGTTTCCGCTGGGCGCAGGGCGCCTGCTGTCCCGGGGTCGTCCCGTGTTTCTTGAAGCGCGCGGCATCGTCAAGGCGTTCGGCGCCTTCCGAGCGGTGGATGGCGCGGATCTGGATGTTGCCGAGGGAGAGATCGTTGGCCTGATCGGGCCGAACGGGGCCGGCAAGAGCACGTTCTTCAATTGCCTGTCCGGGGACTCCGAACCGACGGCGGGGACGATCCGGTTCCTGGGTCAGGGTGTCACCAAGGGCAGCCCGGAGGCGCATGCTCGGTTGGGGATGGCGCGCACGTTCCAGATGCCGGTCACGTTCGAGGACATGACGGTGGTGGAGAACGTCATGGTCGGTGCCTTCCTGCGCCATCCACATCGAGCCGGGGCGATTCGCAAAGCCGAGCAGGTGCTGGATTTCACCGGCCTCGCCCATTTGGCCAGTTCACCGGCTCGGTCGCTTGGCACGCCCGGGCGCAAGCGGTTGGAGATTGCCCGGGCGCTGGCGACGGAACCCCGGTTGCTGCTGCTGGACGAGGCGCTGGCCGGACTGACGCCGGCCGAGGTGCGGCTGGCGATCGAACTGGTGCGCCGTATCCAGGGGTTGGGGATCACCATCGTGATCGTGGAGCACATCATGGAGGTGATTCTGTCGCTGGCCGAACGGGCGGTGGTGTTCCACCAGGGCAAGGTCATCGCGCAGGGGGCACCGCGAGCGGTGGTGGACGATCCGGCGGTGATCGCGGCATATCTGGGGCATCACATGAAGCGGGTGCGGATGTGACATGTCTTCCGCGTTATGGTCGCACTCTCCGCCAGTGTCATGGCCGGGCTTGGCCCAGCCACCCGCGATTTCGTTTCATTCGATACTGGTTCCGCCGATGACCGGTGCCCTCCTGACCGTCTCCAACCTGCTGGTCCGGTATGGTGACCTCGTCGGGGTCGCGGATGTTTCGCTGACTGTCCCGCCCGGGTCCGTCGTTGCGTTGCTGGGGTCGAACGGGGCTGGGAAGACCACGACGTTGAACGCGATCGCCGGATTGGTGCCTCCGGCGGGCGGAACGGTGACCTGGCAAGGGCAGGGGATCACCGGCAAGCCGGCGTTCGCGATCGTTGCGGCGGGACTGGCGCTGGCACCCGAGGGCTGGCGGTTGTTCGTGCAACAGACGGTGGAACAAAACCTGCGCCTCGGAGCCACCGTGCTGGCGGACAAGAAACGAGTGCCGGCGCTGCTGGACCGGGTGTTCACGCTGTTCCCGCGGCTGGCCGAACGGCGCAAGCAGCGGGCGGGGACGTTGTCAGGCGGCGAGCGCCAGATGCTGGCGACCGGTCGGGCGCTGATGAGCGACCCCAAGCTGCTGATGCTGGACGAGCCGAGTCTGGGACTCGCTCCGGCGATCGTCGAGTCGATGTATGAGACGCTCGCTCGGCTGCGGCGCGAGGGGCTGACCTTGCTGCTGGCCGAACAGGCGGTCGAACTGGCGCTGGAGGTGGCGGATTACGCCTACGTCCTGCAGACCGGTCGCACCGTGCTGGAGGGACCATCCACGGAACTGGCCGACGACAAGGATGTGCAGCGGATCTACCTGGGGCTGGAAACCGAGGGGCGCTGATCCTCCATCTGGTGGCCGACCGGAGCACGATGCCGGTCAGCCGGCTTGGTTCACCTCGCCCCGCCGGTCGCGGCTTATGGACCCGACGCGACTCGTCCCCACATCCGCCCCATGACCACGACCGCCGCCGCCCCCGCCATCCTGTGGTTCCGAGACGACCTTCGCCTGACCGACCACGCCGCGCTGCTTGCCGCCATCGACACCGGCCGTCCGGTTCTGCCTGTATTCGTTCTGGATGATACGTCGCCGGGCCCCTGGGCGTTGGGCGGTGCCTCGCGTTGGTGGCTGCATCACAGCCTTACCGCTCTCCGGCATTCGCTGGGCGGTCTTGGCGCCGAATTGACACTGCGTCGCGGCGACAGCGTCGCGATCATCGCGGAAATCGCTGCCCAGGCTGCAGCAACCGACATCTTCACTGGTGGCTCGGTCGACCCTTGGGCAAGGCGAGTGGACCGCGCGGTCGCCGCTTCCATCAGCGGGAAACTGCACCGCATGCGTACAACCACCCTGTTCCATCCGGACTCGCTGCGCACGAAGTCCGGCGGCGCGTTCAGCGTCTATACGCCGTTCGCCGATGCGTGCCTGGCACTTGGAGGTCCGTGTGTGCCGTCGCCGGCTCCGGCAACGCTCCGGACCGCGTGGGCTCCGCGTTCCGACCGCCTGGAAGACTGGGGTCTTTTGCCTGCCAAAGCGGACTGGGCGTCGGGTCTGCGCGACACCTGGACCCCGGGCGAGACGGGCGCGATGGAGCGGGCTGAAGCATTCCTGAGCCATGGGCTGGCCGGTTATGCCGACGCCCGCGACCGGCCGGCGGGCGACGGGACCTCCATGCTGTCGCCGCATCTGCACTTCGGCGAAATTTCGGCCACCCAGCTGTGGCATATGGTGCACCGTCGGCCACCCGGAGAGTCGCGAAAGATCTTCATCCGCGAGCTGCTGTGGCGGGAGTTCTGCGCCAACGTGCTATGGCACAACCCCGGCCTGCCGGAGGCGCCACTAAAGCCGGAGTTCGCGAAAATGCTTTGGCGCGACGACAGGCCGGCGCTGATCGCGTGGCAAAAAGGCCAGACCGGCACGCCGATCGTCGACGCGGGGATGCGCCAGCTGTGGCGGACCGGCTGGATGCACAACCGGGTCCGCATGATCGTCGCCAGCTTTCTGGTCAAGCACCTGATGCTGCCGTGGCAGCACGGTGAGGCTTGGTTCTGGGACACCCTTGTCGATGCCGACCTGGCGAATAACGCCGGCAACTGGCAGTGGGTCGCCGGCTGCGGGACCGACGCCGCACCGTTCTTCCGGATCTTCAACCCGGTCCTGCAAGGCCGCAAGTTCGATGCCGGCGGCGACTATGTCCGCCACTTCGTCCCGGAACTGGCTCGGATGGATACGCGTTACATCCACGCTCCGTGGGAGGCACCAGCCGATGTGCTGGCCAACGCGGGGGTCATCTTGGGCGACACCTACCCCAATCCGATCGTCGACCTCGCCGCCGGCCGAGCGCGCGCCCTGGCCGCATACGCCCAAATTCGCTCGGTGTCTTGAGGTCTTCGACGCCTGAGGATCCCGGCACCCGAGGATCCCGGCGGGTCAGCCCCGATGTTTCAGTCGCGACCAGTTGCCTGGTTGGTGCGGGATGCCAACCTATCTACATGATTGTTCGATGACCTCCCCCGCGATCCCCCATGGTGCGAAAATTCGAGTCGTCGGTGACGTGCACGGCGACGTTACCGGTTTCGCCTATGCGATCGCCACGGACCGCTTCATTGTCCAGCTCGGCGACCTGCCGGATCACGGTCCGGACAGCGCCGGCACGCTGCGCATGATGTTCGATCTGGTGGATGGCGGAGGCGGCCTGTTTATCCTGGGCAACCACGACCTGAAGCTGGCTCGCGCACTGTCCGGCGACCAGGTGCGGATCGAGTCAGTGGTGCAGGCCACGATCGATCAGATGGACGATACCCTGAAAGCACGGACGTTGCGCCAGGTTGCCGAGGCGCCCGCCTGGCTGCGCCACGGTTCGGCATTGTTCGTCCACGGTGGCTTTCACACCCAGATGCTGGAACAGCCGTCGCCGGAACACGGCCTGGATCGGCCGCACGGGCCACTGGCGCGCGCACTGTATGGGGAGCCGACGGGTCGTATGCAGGCGGATGGCTACCCGGAGCGCAGTTTGCGCTGGGTCGACCGGATCCCCGCCGGTCTGACCGTATATTGCGGCCACGATCGCCGCAGCCACGACGGACGGCCTTATGTTCGGCAAGGAATGTTGGGTGGGACAGCGGTCTTCCTCGACACCGGCGCCGGGAAGGGCGGCCACTTGTCTTGGATCGACCTGCCCTAGTATCGCGCATCATAGGAGCGCGATACGTCGGCTTTGGTTTGAAGTCGCCGATTCACGCGGCAAATCGTGGTCGCGTTGCGACTCATGCTTCTCTGCGATCGGGTACTAGCGTCCCGAATCTGAAGTCCGCCATAGTGGCGAACCTCAGAATTCGCGACACTAGCTCTTTGTTTTCAGTGGCCTGCTGGTCCCCTGCGTGCGCCGCAAGATGCGACGGACTTCGAGGGCAGGACACTAGAAGGGCCGTCAGTGTGCTGTCCTGTCGCAGCGCGATCGCAGTCAACACCGCCATGTCGTCGCGCATGTTACCCAGTTCCGTCAGGATTTGACGTTGCTGCCCGGCGAGCTGCGTCAAATCGGGGGTTTCGTCGGACACCGTCCGTCCTCCGTTCTCAGTTCGCCGATACCGGCTCCCAGTTGATGAGGTTGCCGCGATACGGCCATGGCGGGTGAAGGCCTGGCATCCACATTTTTGTCAGTCGTCGACACCGCCTTCATCCAATCCTCCCGACCAGGCGGTCGATCACGTCGGGCAGCATGATCCCGTCGGCGCGGGCCGAGAAGCTGAGGGCCATGCGATGGCGCAGCACCGGGCGGGCCAGGGCGGCGACGTCGTCGATGCTGGGTGCCAGGCGTCCCCCCAGCAGCGCCCGGGCGCGGGTTGCCAGCATCAGGGCCTGGGCGGCGCGGGGCCCGGGACCCCAGGCGACGTGGCGGCGGACGATGTCGTCGGTGGCACTTTCCGGGCGGCAGCCGCGTACCAGGGCGAGGATCGCGTCGACGATCTTTTCCCCGACCGGCAGGCGGCGGACCAGGGCCTGGGCCATCGCCAGGTCGTCCGCGGTCATCGCCTGAATGGGCCTGGCTTCCGGCGCGCCGGTGGTGGCGAGCAGCATGGTGCGTTCGGCGGCCAGGTCGGGGTAGGTGACGTTGACCTCCAGCAGGAAGCGGTCGAGCTGGGCTTCGGGCAGGGGGTAAGTGCCTTCCTGCTCGATCGGGTTCTGGGTGGCGAGGACGTGGAACGGGCGCGGCAGGGCGTGCTCGACGCCGCCGATGGCGACGCGCTGTTCCTGCATCGCCTGCAGCAGCGCCGACTGGGTGCGGGGGCTGGCGCGGTTGATCTCGTCGGCCATCAGCAACTGGCAGAACACTGGGCCGGGGACGAAGCGGAAGGCTCGGCGGCCTTCGGTCTCGTCCAGCACCTCACTGCCGACGATGTCGGCGGGCATCAGGTCCGGGGTGAACTGGATGCGCTTGGTGGCCATGCCCAGCACGACGCCGAGCGTCTCCACCAGGCGGCTTTTGCCGAGGCCCGGCACGCCGACGAGCAGAACGTGACCGCCCGACAGCAAAGTGATCAAGGTTTGATCGACCACCTCATCCTGGCCGAAGATCACCCGGGCGATGGCGGCGCGGACCTGCGCGACCTGTGCACCGAGTGCCTCGGTCGCGGCCAGGATTGCATTAGGATCAGAATTCATTGGACCCATCCAGTTCGAGGCAGCCTGTGGCGTGCCAGCCATACCGCGCGACATATGGGTGTAAACCTCCGCGTTTGCGTGTGGGGAGACATATAGGCCCTTTCGCGGACGGGGGGATGCTACCTATATCCCGAGCCTGTAAGGAAGTTTTGCTTCCGGTGGAGATGGCCAGTGGGAACGGGTAGTTGAACGAGGGAGACCGGTACGTGAAAGAGGCAGACCGGTACGTGAAGACGGGAGCACCAATCAACATCGACGCCGTGCAAATGGGCGAGCCGTCGTCGGTCGACGAAGAGCTGACCCGCTGCACCGAGCACCTCCGACGACCCAGGCCTGCGCGGGTGCCCACCGAGTGTGGGGACTTGCCGTTCCTGATCAAGCGCGACGGCACGTGGCTGTATCGCGGCACGCCGATCAATCGCAAGGAACTGGTCTGTCTGTTCTCCAGCGTGCTGCGCCGGGAGGAGGACGGAAGCTGGTGGCTGCAAACGCCGGCGGAGCGTGGGCGCATCGAGGTCGAGGACGCGCCGTTTGTCGCGGTGGAGCTGGATTGGACCGGGGATGGCCGCCAACAGGTGCTGTCCTTCCGCACCAACATCGACGAGGTGGTGACGGCTGGTCCTGAACATCCCATCCGTGTGTCACATGACTTCATGACCTGCGAGCCGACCCCGTATCTTCGGGTGCGGCCGGGCGCGGCCGAACACCTGGCGGTGGAGGCACGCATCAATCGTGCCACCTACTACGAGTTGGTCGCGCTGGCGGTTCCCGAATGGGTCGGCAACAAGCGTGTACTGGGCGTCTGGAGCCGCGGCAAGTTCTTTTCGCTGGGCGACTTGCCGCCTGGCGAGGCGTGACTCCGGCCGCGCTGCGGATGCGGCTGGCCGAAATCGCCGCCGAACCGCACGGTGGTGAGCCGATCTTTGGTGACGAGGTTTTGGCTGGACTGAATCGACCCCCCGTGCCGGCCGCGGTGCTGGTTCCGGTGGTGCTGGGCGAGGAGCCCTCGGTTCTGCTGACCAAGCGGACGTCGCATCTGACCAAGCATGCCGGGCAGATCAGCTTTCCAGGCGGCCGGATCGACCCGACGGACAGCGGGCCTGAAGCCGCCGCATTGCGGGAGGCTCAGGAGGAGATTGGGCTGGATGCCGATTCGGTCGAGGTGCTGGGCCGGCTGGCCGATCACCTGACGGGGACGGGGTATCGGATCACGCCGGTGCTGGCAGTATTGCCTCCGGCTTTGACCTATCAGTTGTCGCCGCATGAGGTGGACTCGATCTTCGAACTGCCGATGCGGGTGGTGATGGACCCGGGTGCGCCGCGGCGGCAGCGGCAGCATGTGAGCGGGGTGTGGCGGGAATACTGGGTGTGGCCGCATCCGGAGCATTTCATCTGGGGTGCCACGGCGGCGATCCTGGTGCAATTGGCGCAGCGATTGCGCGAGGGAGTGGTCTGATGCGGGTTCCTTGGTTTGCCGCGGCGTTGCTTTGTTCGGGGCCGGCGTTGGCGCAGACCCGGATCGATTCCATCAATACGAATTTCCGCTGGCTGGGACCGGACGACAAGATCATTGTCGAGCGATATGACGACCCTCGGGTTGGGGGCGTGTCCTGCTATCTGTCGCGGGCCGAAACCGGTGGGATCAAGGGCGGACTGGGCTTCGCGGAGGACCCCAGCCGGTTCTCGATCGCGTGCCGGGCGGTGGCGACGGTGACGATGCCGCCGTCGTTGCCGAAGACCGAGATCATTGCCTTCTCGCAGGCGTCGCTGTTCTTCAAGACGTTCCAGATCCACCGGTCGCTGGATCCGGAGAAGCATGTGCTGGTGTATACGGTTGTGAGCACCAAGCTGATCAACGGGTCCCCGTTCAACAGCATCAGCGTGGTGCCGACGGACGTGCGGTAGGGGCGTTGGGGTTCAGGCTGCCGTTCTGGCACGGACTTCCTCATATGCAGCTCGCAGTTGTTCGGCTACTGTCGGGCCGCCTTCCTCCAGCAGTTGTGCTCGGATGCTGAGTTCCTCGCTGACGGGCAGATAGCGGCGGCCCCAGACGCCGAGTTGGGCGAAGATGGGCACCAACGCGATCGACTTCTCGGTCAGGTTGTAGATTGCCTTCTGCTTGTGGCTGGAATCGTCAACCTTGGTGATCATGCCCTGGTGCAGCAGTATCTTCAGCCGGTCCGCAAGGATGTTCGAGGCGATGCCTTCTGCGACTGGGTCAGCAGCTCGCGATAATGCCGGCGGCCGCCGAACATCATGTCGCGCAGGATGATGAGCCTCCAGCGGTCACAGAACACCTCGATTGAGAGATTGATCGGGCAACCCGACCTGGGCTCAGGCGTCATTTAGCAGCTCCTCAACAACCGCGCATGATGGAGTCGCCGACGCCGCCCGCGGTGTTCGCCGATTCTGGCGGGCGGCGTATGAGGC
>JAQGHW010000599.1 GCA_028291505.1 Rhodopila sp.
GTCGCGACTCACGCTTTTCTGCGATGGGGGACTAGGCAAAAAAGACATCATCGAAGTTGGACTGTACGCCGGTGCCGTACTCGGTGATGTTCTGCAGTTTCTTGTCGTAGATCGTTGGAAACGCCAGTTCCATAAGCCAGATTTGCGGCACTTCCTCCACCAGAATCGCCTGCACTTCGAAAAATGCCCTCTCCCTCTCCGCCGGGTCACCCGCCGCTCGGGCGCGCGCGAACAGTTCATCCACTTTGGGATTCGAGTAACCCCCGGTATTGGTGAACGTTACCTTCTTGATGTTGGAGGAGACATAGCTGCGCTCCACCCCCAGGGTCGGATCGCCGAACTGGTAAAGGAAATTGATGCTGGTCTCGTAATCCCAGGCGCCGACGCGCTGCGACCAGGCGCCGGCGTCGGTGGTCTCCAGCACCAGCTCGATGCCGACCTGCTTCAACGAGGCGCGCAAGTATTCGGACAACCGAGCCCAGATTTCGCCGTAGGGGAGGACGAGGTGCTTCAACGTGACCCGCACCCCTTGGGCGTTCGGCTTCAGCCCCGCCTCATCCAGCAGCGCGATCGCCTTCCTGGTATCGTGCGGCAACGGTTTTAGTGCGGGATCGTAATACCGCGTGGTCGAGGCAGCCGGTCCAGTCGCCGGCTTGCCCAACCCGAACCAAAGCTTCTGCACCAGGAAATCGCGGTCGATCGTCAGGCTGATCGCCTGCCGCACACGCGCGTCGTCCAGCGGCTTCACCCGATGAATGATCTCGATCCAGGACAATGGGGAAAAATACTCCCAGCCGGCGGTGCTGACCGTCAGGTTCGGCTTGGCGCGGAAGCGGGGGATGTCGAATGGTTCGATATCGCTCGCGGCGGTCAACTGCACCTTGCCGGTTTCCAGCGCCAGGGAGCGGCTCTGGCTATCTGGAACGATACGGTAAATGATCTCATCCAGATAGGGTTCGTCGGGCTTCCAGTATTTCTCGTATCGAGTCATGCGGATGAAATTGCCGCGCTGCCACTCGGCGAATTGGAACGGACCGGTGCCGATCGGATGCTGGTTGGCCGGGGCGTTGCGGTAGTCGGTGCCTTCGTAGATCTTTTTCGACACCATGACGCAGGCGGAGACGTCGAACATCAGCAGGAACGGCTCGAACGGCGCGGACAGGGTCAGCTTCACCGTCAACGGGTCGGGTGCGGTGGCGTCGGTGATCATCTGCAGGATGGCGCGGGCGCGCGGCGCCAGTTCCATATTGAACTTCATGACGGAAAAGATCACGTCGTCCGCGGCGAACGGCGAGCCGTCGTGGAAGGTGACACCGGATTCCAGGTGGAAGGTGTAGGTCTTGCGGTCCTCCGAAAGCTCCCAGCTTTTCGCCAGGCCTGGCAGCGGATCGAGCTTCGGCGAGAAGCGCAGCAGCCCCTGAAAGATCTTGCTGGCCGCGATGATCGTCGGTCCCTGATTGTTGACCCCCAGCACCAGCACGGGGGGCTCAGGGGACAGTATCGTGTTGAGCGTGCCGCCTTTCTTGCCGGTCTCAGCCAGCGAGAAGGCGGGTGTCAGTCCGGCCAGAGCAGAGGCAGCAAGCAAGGCGCGCCGCGACACCGCGTGGCGTTGATCAGATCGCATTCTATGATGAACTCCCGGACGGGTTTGAAACCCGTTATCCAAAGCCTAAAACATAGGCGGATCATGTCAATGACGGATTCGGACGCCGAGATCGCACGTTTTTTGGGCGAATCGTGCCTCAAACTTCGGCATGGGCCCGCGCGCGTGCCTGGTTGCTCGTTTTGCCCGGCCGTGAGCATATGCGCCCACTGTCCAAAGGTTCGGCCCGCATACAAATGAACTCCATCTTCAACGGCGACCTCAGCACCGCCAAAGGCCGCGCGGTGGCTTGGGTCGACTCGCTGTTCATCGACCATGCGGTGTTTCGGCTGCTCTGGGGCAACTTGGCCACGGTGATCCCAGGCAAGGTCTATCGCTGCAACCATCCCACCCCGGCCCGCCTGCGTCGGATGGTTCGGCGGCTGGGGCTGCGTACGCTGATCAATCTGCGCGGCAAGACCCAAAGTGGTTCCGACGCCCTGTCCCGCGAGGCGGCCCGAACGCTGCGCCTGGACTTCCACGACATGGCGTTCGAAAGCCGCGGCGCGCCGCAGCGGGAGCGTATCCTGCGGCTGCACGGCATCTACACATCCATGCAGACGCCCGCGATCATGCACTGCAAGTCGGGTGCCGACCGGGCGGGCCTGGCGGCCGGGCTGATGGTGCTGTTCGAGGGCGGCGCCGCGGCAGACGCCCTGCGCCAGTTATCCTGGCGTTTCGGGCATATCAGGCAGGCCAGGACCGGCATTCTGGATGCGTTCTTTCTGCATTACCAACGAGAAGGTGAAGGCCGCAAACCGTTCCTCGACTGGGTGCGCGACGACTATGACGAGGCCGCTCTACGCCGGGATTTCCACGCCAATGGGCTTGCCAGTTTCATCAACGACTGGGTGCTTGCCCACGAATAGTAATACCAGCGGCCCGACAATTCGACGAAGAGTCGGTACTTCAGGCCGCTGGTATAAGACGTATGTGCGCCGAGGCACGCGCCGCCACCTTCTACCGTGATTGGTACGGATCGTGTTGTTGCTGCTGCTGGTCGGCTTGCCGCTGCCGCTCCGACGCCATGTGGTGACCAACCGCGCATCCGCCCGCGGCACCCAGCACGCCGTGATGCGCCATGTGTCCGGCGACGCCGCCGACGATGGCACCCTTGATACAACCCTTGGCCTGGACTGGGCCCGCCGCGGCGGCCGCCAGGGCGAGCGCGATAACGGTAGTGGTGATCAGTGTTTTCATGGGGAAAGCCTTTCGGTGCGCTGACACCGGAACGCCGGCGGCCAGATCCGGTTGCTTTCGCTATTGCCCCTGGCGGGCGGACTAGGCGAACAGGTCCGCCGGCGCCTCGGCGCGCAGACTGGCACCCAGCTCTACGCCGATCCGGAAAGCGTCGTCCGGAGATCCCGACAATGTCCGTTTCAGCAAATAGGATCCGTCAACGCGGGCGACCAGTCCGTTCAAGATCAGGCTACCATCCGGCAGCAGACGTGCATGGGCACCAATTGGCGTCCGGCAAGACCCATCAAGGGTTGCGAGCATCGCTCGTTCGGCGGTTGCGACGGTGCGGGATGCCGGGTCCTCGATCATGGCCAGGAGGTCTCGCAGCGCCGTGTCGTCTCTTCGGATGGTGATGCCGATGATACCCTGGGCGGCTGATGGAAGCATGATCTCGGGGTCAAGGGCGACCGCATTCGGCACGTCCATCCGCAACCGGTGCAGTCCGGCCATGGCGAGCAGGCTGGCCTGACACTCGCCATCTCGTAGTTTTCGCAGTCGGGTCTGCACGTTGCCGCGGATCGAGGCGACGCGCAGGTCGGGCCGCGCATGCAGCAACTGCGCCTGGCGGCGGACCGAGGACGTGCCGACAAGTGCGCCCCGCGGCAAGGCACCGAACGGGGCGGCGGAATCCAGAGAGCCGCAGGTGTCGCCCAGGATCAACACGTCGCGCGCGTCCTCCCGCGTCAGCGTGCAGCCCAGCACGATGCCCGGGGGAAGCTCGGTTTCCAGGTCCTTCAGGCTGTGGACGGCGCAATCGATGCGGTGGTCGAGCAGCGCCTCATGGATTTCCTTGGCGAACAGGCCCTTGCCGCCGATGTCGGCCAGCGGGCGATCCTGCACCGCATCGCCGGTGGTGGCGATGATGACTTCCTGGCTGTCGCCTGCGCCTGGCACCGCGGCGAGCAGGCGCAGGAAGGTGCGCGTCTGCACCAGCGCGAGCGGAGAGCCTCGGGTGCCGGCGCGAAGTGGACCAGCGGTGGGTGGGGCGCCGGAGGGGTTCATTCCTCGCTTTTACCACCTTGGCCAGCGCCTGGAAGGGGTACGCGGTTACAATGGTTGGTGGGTCATTCCACTATCCAGGGTCCGCCGCCTCGAACAGACGGGCGATGGCGTCCTGGGCGTCCTGTTGGATGCGCCGCAAATGATCCGCGTCGCGGAAACTTTCGGCGTAGATCTTGTAAACATCCTCCGTGCCGGATGGCCGCGCGGCGAACCAGCCGTTCTGCGTGATGACCTTGATGCCGCCGAACGGGGCACCGTTACCGGGAGCAGCGGTCAGCGTGGCGGTGACTGGCTCGCCCGCCAGTTCCCGCAGGCCGAGCTGTTCGGGTGATACCTTCTTAAGCAGGTCCTTTTGTTGCTGCGTCGCTGGCGCGTCGATCCGTTCGTAGAATGGCACCCCGAGCGCATCGGTGAGTTGAGCGTATGTTTCACCCGGGTCCCGGCCGGTTCGCGCGGTGATCTCAGCTGCCAACAGACCTGGAATGATCCCGTCCTTGTCGGTGCTCCAGACCGATCCGTCGCGCCTGAGGAATGATGCGCCCGCACTTTCCTCGCCGGCGAAGCCCAGCGAGCCGTCGATCAGGCCGTCGACGAACCATTTGAATCCGACGGGTACTTCAACGAGCTTGCCACCCAGCCGGGCTACGACCCGGTCGATGATGCCGCTGCTGACGATCGTTTTGCCGACGCCTCGGCCAGTGCCCCAGATGGGACGATTGCCGAACAGATACGATATAGCGGTGGCCAGGTAATGATTGGGGTTCATCAGGCCGCTGGATCGGGTGACGATGCCGTGCCGGTCGGCGTCGGTATCGTTCGCGAAGGCGACGTCGAAGGTGTCCCGCATGCCGATCAACCGAGCCATGGCGTAGGGCGAGGAGCAATCCATGCGGATTTTTCCATCCCAGTCAGCTGTCATGAAACGAAACGTCGGATCGATATCGTTGCCGACGATTGTCGCGGCGATGCCGTATCGTTCGATGATCGGCTGCCAGTAGTGGACGCTGGCGCCGCCCAGCGGATCGATGCCGATCTTTACGTCGGACGAACGGATCGCCTCCATGTCGACGACGTTGGCCAGGTCGGCGACGTAGGGGCCGATGTAATCATGGCGATGGACGTAGCGGCACCTGCGCGCTCGGTCGTACGGCATCCGTCGCAGGCCTTCGAGAGCGTTTTCGAGCAGTGCGTTCGCCGTGCGCTCGATCCACGTCGTTACGTCGGTATCGGCCGGGCCGCCGGTTGGAGGGTTGTATTTGAAGCCGCCATCTTCGGGGGGGTTATGCGACGGGGTGATGACGACGCCGTCGGCGAGACCGCTGGTGCGGCCCCGGTTGTAGGTCAGGATCGCGTGCGAAATGACCGGGGTCGGGGTGTAGCCGTCATGCGCGTCGATCATGGTGTCGACGCCGTTGGCCGCGAAAACCTCCAGCGCGCTTGCCAGAGCGGGTTCGGACAGCGCGTGGGTGTCGATTCCGATGAACAGCGGGCCGGTGATGCCGTTGCGGCTTCTGTGCTGGCAGATGGCCTGGCTGATCGCCAGAATGTGAGCCTCATTGAAGGCGTTGTCGAACGCGGACCCGCGATGGCCGGATGTGCCGAACGCCACGCGTTGCGATGGGACAGCGGGGTCGGGCTTGCCGGTGAAATACGCGGTGACCAGCCGCGGGACATTGACCAGCATCGATGGGTCGAGCGTTTTGCCCGCGTGCGGGCTTACCTGGTTCGCCAACTTTTTCTCCCCGCATGGGCCGGTGTGCTGGAGGCTCTTATACCAACGGCCCTAAGTATTCAGGCACGAAGAATGGGTCAACATTCGCCGGTATGTGTCTCTTTCGGCGCACGGGCGGCCCACCAACCCCGCGCGCGATACCAACGGTCCCGGGCGCCGGAAGAGCCGGCCTCCAGCGCGATTTGGTCTCAAAAGCCGCACCATGAGAATTTGTCCCATTTCTGAGGCGTGCCACCAACCGTCGATGACGCCGGCTCTCCCTGTCGTCCATGGCCGGATACGCTGAGGAAACGGTTTCCATTCCTGGAATTGTAGATTAATATAGGAAACAAGTCAAGAAAAACGACAGGCGCCGATCGAGGCGTATTGGCAGCCCAGGTTTAGCACCAAGAGCCGTTGCCTTTGACGTTTGCGCTCCGTCATGGCTTGGCGTGTCCGGGCCACCTATCGAGCACTTGTGCCGCGTGCGCTGGCCCGGACAAGCCGACCCCTATCGATAACGTAAGGGTCAAAGCCGGCGGCCGCTTGGTATTACACGCGGGAACCACCCACTGTCATCGCGAGAAGGGCGCCGGTGAAGCGGTCTCGCGCCCATGTGCCCTTGCCGCGCACGCCCACGGGCTTCGTTGTCGTTCAGCCTGTTGCCGCCCGCACCACGCGGACCACGGAATCCCGCAGTTCTTCGATGGCCTGGCCAAGCTCGACGGAACTCTGGCGCACTTCGACGGCGCAGCGGCCGGTGTCGACGGCTTCGGCCATGACCTCATTGGTGCGCCCGGTCATGTCGTTGGCCGCGGTCGCGGTTTCGTTCATGGTGCGGGCGATCTCGGCCGTCGCGGCACCCTGCTGGTCCACGGCGTCAGCGATCGACCCGGCGATCGCGTTGATTTCGGTGATGGTTTGCTCGATCCGAGCGACGGCGGCGACCGAGGCACCGGTGGCGGTGCGGACCTGGTCGATGTGGCGGGCGATCTCGTGGGTAGACTGAGCGGTCTGGGTCGCCAGCGCCTTCACCTCCGAGGCGACCACGGCGAAGCCTTTGCCCGCGTCGCCGGCCCGTGCCGCCTCGATCGTCGCGTTGAGTGCCAGCAGGTTGGTGCGGCCGGCGATCTGGCCGATCATGTCGGCCACGGCGCCGATGCGGTCGACCTCCTTATTCAGCGCTTCCATGGTCGAACGCGCCTCAGTCCCGGCGGTGACCGCTCGGCTGACCACAGCGGAGGACCGGGTCATCTGGCCGCCGATCTCGCGGATCGACGCGGCAAGCTGTTCGGCGGCGCCGGCGACAGTCTGCGCGTTGGCCAAAGCCGCAGCGGCGGCGGCGGCGGCATCCCCGGCCGATGTGCCGGTCCGCGCGGCAGAGGCGCTCATGCTGTCCGCGGTCGCTGCCATCGCCGTAGTTCGGGCGCCAATCTGCCGCAGGGCGGTGCCGGTTTCCGCCTCGATCGTGTCTGCCATCTGCACCAGCGCCGTTCGCTTGGCCGCCTCGGCACTCTGCCGCTCCTGTTCCTGTTCGGTGGCAAGCTGGTTTGCCCGGACCATGTGATCCTTGAATACCAGCACAGCGCGCGCCATCGCACCGAGTTCGTCACGCCGGTCCGTCCCCGCGACCGGTGTATCGAGTTCGCCGCCGCTCAATGCGGCCATGCGCGTCTCCAGACGGGACAGTGGCTTCAGTACGCTGCGCCCGACGGCCCAGGCGATGCCCAGCGACAGCAGCATCAGCGTCGCGATCACCGTGGCCGCCGAACGGGTCATGCGCCAGAACGTCGCATCGATGTCGTTCATGTAGACCGCGGATGCGATCATCAGATGCCATGGCCCGAAGCCGCGGATGAAGGCGATCTTATCCAGCGGCACCGCGCTGCCGCCTTTGGCGAAGACGTATCGGAGCGTCCCTTCGCCCCCGCGTTTCGCGATGTCGATCATTATCGCCCCGAAGGGCAGGCCGTTCGCGTCCTTGGCGCCGCTCATGTCCTTGCCGAGAAGCGCCGGATTCCCGGTGTTCATCACGCAGAACCCGGTGGCAGAGTCGTAGATGAAGACGTAGTTCGTGTGGTTCTCGAACCAGACTTTGCCAGCTGCGGAGAAGAACCTTGCCTTGGCCTCATCGTCGGTCACGGTGCCGGCTTCGGCGGCCTTCTGAAAGCCGTCCGCCATGTTCCAGACGTTGTCGACGACGGCATGGGCTTTCTCGGTCCGCTCGGCGACCAGTTCGCCGCGGGCGATCAGCAGGACGGTGACGGCCACGCATACCATGAAGATCATGCCGGCGGCGGCCATCGCCACGAGCTTTGCGGCAATCGACCGGAGCGCGAACATGTCCAGCAGTTTTCCCATCTCCCGTCCCGTCCTTGGCACGCCCTGAAATTCGGCGAGCGCCGGACCATGACCTACGCTGACGATGTTAATAAAGGCTTAACGGTAGGGGATGATGAGCTGCGCATGGGGAGGCCCATCGGCATCAGGGTCGGCTGCAGATGGCAGAATGGTTTGATCCGGGGCGTGGTTCTCCCACCGTCATGGCCGGGCGTGTCTTGACCGGATCCACACGTCGCCGGGCGCTGATTGGGGCGGTTACGGGGATGAGTGCTTGGTCTTCGCCAACCGAGCAGGAAAGCTAAACGTGATAGGGCACGAAGAACCACGAGGTAGCGGAGAGCGCAAAATGGTGCTTCGCGCGACGCGATCCCGGGCAAGGTGCCCGATGCGCGTGGCGGGGAAGCCGGCCCGCCACGTCGCGGTCCCGCTTGGTCAGTGCGAGGCGGTGTGGCTGCCGCGCCAGGCGTCCATCTGGGCGATCTGTTTATCCTGGGAGTTGACGATGTTCGTCGCCAGGCGCCGCATTTCAGGGTCCTTGCCGTATTGCAGCTCGACCTTCGCCATGTCGACGGCACCCTGGTGATGCGGGATCATCCCGGCAACGAAGTCCTGGTCGGGGTCGCCACTCATCGGCACCATCATGCCACGCATCATCTTCTGATCCGCGGCCTTGAACGCCCGCGTTGACGGGCTGGCATCGGCCTGCGATGGGGACCCCGATGGAGGTATCGTCATTGCAGCCGGCGCAGGCGGCTGGGCGATCGCCGGGACCGTCGCCACCGCAAACAGTATCAACGTGGCACGCAGTATGGTCGTCATTGCAGAACTCCTGTGTTGAGAGGGGTGGAGGTCGATCACAGCCTGGTCGCCCGCAGGCGCAGGGCGTTGGCGATGACCGACACGGAGCTCAGCGACATGGCCAAAGCGGCGACCTCGGGGCTGAGCAGGATATCGAACGCCGGGTAAAGGATGCCGGCGGCGATCGGAATGCCGACGACATTGTAGGCGAAGGCGAAGAACAGGTTCTGCCGGATGTTGCGCATGGTTATCCGGCTCAGGCTGCGGGCGCGAGCGATGGCCGCCAGGTCGCCCTTTACCAGGGTGATCCCGGCGCTTTGGATGGCGACCTCGGTCCCGGTGCCCATGGCGATTCCGACGTCCGCCTCCGCCAGGGCGGGTGCGTCGTTGACGCCGTCGCCTGCCATGGCAACGACCTTGCCGTCAGACTTCAGCCGCCGGACGATGCGGAATTTGTCGTCGGGCAGCACGCCGGCGTGCACGTCGTCGATCCCCAGCGTGCGCGCGACGGCCTGGGCGGTGGTGCGGTTGTCGCCGCTCAGCATCACGATGTGGAGGCCGCTCGCCTTCAGGGCGTCGATCGCGGCGCGCGTGGTTGGCTTGATCGGGTCGGCGATCGCGATGACGCCGGCGGCATGGCCGTCGACAGCGACAAACAATGCGGTCGCACCATCCGCACGCAGCGTCTCCGCACGCTCCTCCAGGTCACCCAGCGCCACACCCAGTTCGGCCATCAGACTGGCGTTGCCCAGCGCGACGGATCGGCCGCCGACTTTGCCGATGACGCCTTTTCCGGTGATGGAGGCAAAATCGGTCGTCGCGGCCAGGTTGCTCCCTTGCGCCGATAGCACGATGGCCGCCGCCAGTGGATGCTCGCTGGACCGTTCCAGACTTGCCGCCAGGGCCAGCAGATCGGTCCGCGATATGCCGGCCATCGTGATGACATCGGTGACCCTGGGCTTGCCCTCGGTCAACGTGCCGGTCTTGTCGACGACCAGTGTGTCGACCTTTTCCAGTCGCTCCAGTGCTTCGGCGGACTTGATCAGCACGCCGGCACTGGCGCCCTTGCCGACCCCCACCCCGATCGACATTGGGGTCGCCAATCCCAACGCACAGGGACAGGCGATGATGACGACCGAGACAGCCGCGACCAGCGCGTAGGACAGCGACGGCGCCGGCCCCCAGATGGCCCAGGCCGCGAACGCCACGATGGCGACCGTGAGTACCGCCGGCACGAACCATCCCGCCACCGTATCCGCCAGGCGCTGGATCGGCGCTCGGCTGCGTTGGGCCTCCGCCACCATCGCCACGATGCGCGCCAGCATGGTTTCGGAGCCGACTTTTTCAGCGCGCATGATCAGCGAGCCGGTGCCGTTCACCGTCCCGCCGATCAGCCTATCGCCTTTGGTTTTGGCGACAGGCATCGATTCGCCGGTGACCATGGACTCGTCGACGGTGCTGGAGCCGTCCATGACCTCGCCATCTACGGGGATGCCGTCGCCGGGGCGAACGCGCAGGCGGTCGCCGACCACGACCTGGTCGATCGGAATTTCCTCTTCCTCGCCGTCGTCGCGCAGGCGGCGGGCGGTCTTGGGCGCCAAGTTCAGCAGGGCGCGGATGGCATTGCCGGTCTGCTCACGGGCGCGCAGTTCCAGCACCTGTCCGAACAGGACCAGGACGGTGATGACGGCGGCGGCCTCATAATAGACCGCCACCATTCCGTCCATGCCGCGGAAGCCGGCCGGGAAGCTGCCTGGCGCGAAGGTGGCGACCAGGCTGTAAAGGTAGGCGGTCCCTGTGCCCAACGCGATCAGGGTGAACATGTTGAGGTGGCGGCTGACGACCGAGGCCCAGCCGCGCTGGAAAAACGGCCAGCCCGCCCACAGGACGACCGGCGTCGACAGCACGAACTGGATCCAGATGGAGATCCGCGGCGGGACCAGGTCGTGCAGGCCTAGGGCCGGGATGTGCCCCCCCATCTCCAGGACGAACACCGGCAGCGCCAGGATCAGGCCGATCCAGAACCGGCGGGTCATATCCTGCAGTTCGTGGTTGGGGGCTGCCTCGGCGGTCACCTCCAGCGGTTCGAGCGCCATGCCGCAGATCGGGCAGCTGCCGGGTCCGTGCTGGCGGATTTCCGGGTGCATCGGGCAGGTGTAGACGGCGTCCGTGTTCGCCGGGGCTGACCTGGGGGCCTTGGGGGCCAGGTATTTCGCCGGGTCGGCCTCAAACTTCGTCCGGCAGCCGGCGGAGCAGAAGTGGAACGTCGTCCCGGCATGCTGGAAGCGGTGTTTGGAGATGGCCGGGTTGACCTGCATCCCGCAAACCGGATCGGTTGTTGCCGCCGCCGCGTCTTGCGTCTCGATCGCGTGGTGGTGGCCTGCGTGTTCGTCCATAGCGTGTCTTCCTGATGGGACCGGGTGGTTCGGCGGAGACATGGGGCTTCCCACCATGGGAAGGTCAACCCCGCGCCGAAAACATCTTGACCTTCCCGCGATGGGAACCTTCATCACGTGGAAGGAAGATGGAGATATGCGAATGAACATCGGTGAGGCAGCCAGCGCTTCGGGGATCACCGCCAAGATGATCCGCTATTACGAGAGCGTCGATCTGATTCCGCCGGCCGGCCGGACCGAGGCGGGATACCGGACCTATGACGGCCGAGACGTGGGCACGCTGCGGTTCATCCGGCGGGCTCGCGATTTCGGCATGCCGATGGATCGCGTGAAGCTGCTGGTCGGGCTATGGCAGGACAAGGACCGGCCGAGCCGGGAGGTGAAGGCGGTCGCGCTGCGGCAGGTGGCGGAACTGGAGGCGAAAATCGCCGAACTGACGGCAATGAAGGATGCGCTGGCGGAGTTGGCCGGTGCCTGTCGCGGCGACAACCGTCCCGACTGCCCGATACTGCGGGACTTGGCGGACGTATCGTCCACGGCTTCCCATCCCGGGGCGGTGTTGCGGGCCGGGATGCGTGGTCAGCGCTTCGTTGGCAATGGCCCGGCGTGACCGCGGGCAACGCGCCTCACGCCCTGATCAACCCCGACGCCGTCATCCTCTCCCGCGATGAGCGCATGCTCTCGCCCACCGCCAGCGCCGCCGCCAATGCCCGCCGGCCCACCGCGGCATCGACCAGTACCGCCGCACCATCCAGCACCGATGCCGCGAACGCCGCATGTTCCGCGGCCAGTGAGTCATGGTCTTCCCACGATATATCCTCGATCGCGAAACCGGCCACGCCCGGCACAGGCTGTTGACCGGGCAGCGGACAGCCGTTTACACCCTGCGTGCGGGCGATCATCGTCAGCTTCCGCGCTGAGAAATCCGCCGCCATGTATGAATCCTGTGCGAAAATCCGCATCCGCCGTTCCGTTCGCGGGGAAATCCGGCTGGCGGTGATCGTCGCCACCGCACCGTTACTGAATCGTAACCGAGCGTTGGCGATATCTTCGTAGTCGCTGGCGACGGGGGCGCCGACGGCATCGACGCTTTCGATCTCGCTGTCGACCAGCGCCAACACCAGGTCCAGGTCGTGGATCATCAGATCCAGGATGACCGATACGTCGGTACCACGCGGCTTGAACGGTGCGATCCGGGTCGCCTCGATATACAGCGGTGCACCGATCCTCCCCGCCATTGCCTGGTATGCCGCCGAGAAACGCTCCAGGTGTCCGACCTGCAGCACCAACCCTCGCTCCTTCGCCAGGCCCCCCAATGCGTCTGCCTGTTCAAGCGTGGCAGCGATGGGTTTTTCCACCAGCACGTGCTTGCCAGCCCGCAGCGCCTGTGCCGCCAGATGATAGTGCGCCTCAGCCGGAGCAGCCACGATCACCGCATCAGACCGGTCCAGCAAGTTTTCGAACCCCAGCTCTTTCGCGCCGGCTTCCCAACCAACCGTCTTGGCGCGTTCCAGATCTGGATCGTATACGCCGCTCAGCTTGGTACGGGTGGATGCGGCGACCTTTAGCGCATGATAGCGGCCGAAATGGCCGGCGCCGGCAATACCGACCCGAAGCACTGAATTCGGCATGACAAACCTCAGTTTTGATACAACGAGCCGCGTGTGATCCGACCCGCCTACACATCCGACGCCACGCAGCCATGTCAAGGGGGCGTGCATGCCCGGCGCTGAGCAATCGCGGGGCAGCAGGAACGGCTGGGAGCTTCACCCCGGCCGCCCCTCGCAAGAGCAAGCCTGGCGGGTGCCGGGGGGAGGCCTCGGTGTTGCTCGGCTCCCCGGGCGGTAAATCGCTGGAAACCGCCGGCTCCTTGTGCTCAACCAGCGTCGCATCCCCATCAGGAATCTGCCACGTGCGTATAACCATGATTGGCGGCGGCTATGTCGGCCTGGTTTCCGGCGCCTGTTTCGCCGAATTCGGGACCGACGTCACCGTCGTCGAGACCGATACCCAAAAGCTTGCCGCCCTGCGCGATGGACGGATGCCGATCTACGAACCAGGCCTGGAACAGCTGGTGCGGGAAAACGTCAAGGCGGGCCGCCTGGCCTTCACCGGCGACCTCGCCACCGCGGTGGACGGCACCGAAGCCGTGTTCATCGCCGTCGGCACACCCACCCGGCGCGGCGACGGCCACGCCGACCTGACATACGTATATGCGGCGGCAGAGCAGGTCGCCCGGGCGCTGACCGGCTACGCGGTGATCGTCACAAAATCGACCGTTCCCGTCGGCACCGGCCGTCGCATCCAGGAGATCGTCCGCACCGCACGCCCCGACCTGGAGTTCGACGTCGCTTCCAACCCGGAATTCCTGCGCGAGGGCAACGCCATCGGCGACTTCATGCGTCCCGACCGCGTGGTGATCGGCGCCTTGACCGACCGCGCGAAGGAGGTGATGCGCCGCCTGTATCGACCGCTGTATCTGATCGAGGCCCCCATCGTCTTCACCGCCATCGAAACCGCCGAACTAACCAAGTATGCCGCCAACGCCTTCCTGGCGATGAAGGTCACCTTCATCAACGAAATGGCCGACCTGTGCGAGAAGGTCGGCGCCGACGTCCACGACGTGGCGCGCGGCATCGGCCTGGACGGCCGCATCGGCCGCAAGTTCCTGCATCCCGGCCCCGGCTACGGCGGCTCCTGCTTCCCCAAGGACACCCTGGCCCTGGTTCGCACCGCCCAGGACTACGGCGCCCCATCCCGCCTGGTGGAGGCCACCGTCGCCGTCAACGACGCGCGAAAATCCAGTATGGCAATGCGCGTCATCGCCGCCTGCGGCGGTTCCGTCCGCGCCAAAACCATCGCCGTGCTCGGTCTCACCTTCAAACCCGAGACCGACGACATGCGCGATTCCCCCGCGCTGTCGATCCTGTCCCGCCTCGCCGGCGACGGCGCGATCATCCGCGCCTTCGACCCGGAGGGCATGGAGCAAGCCCGGCCGCTGCTGCCCGACTCGATCCAGTACTGCACCGACGCGATGGATGCGGTGGCCGGCGCCGATGCCCTGGTCCTGATCACCGAATGGAACGAGTTCCGCGCCTTGTCGCCCGTGCGCCTGCGCGACGCGATGCGTGGCCAGGTGCTGGTCGATCTGCGCAACGTCTATGACCCCGTCGCCATGCGCCAGGCCGGGTTCGACTATCACGGCATCGGCAGGCCGTTGACCTGATGCCCGATCCGACTCGCGAGTCTGCCTTCGATCTGCTGACCGCGGTTCTGGAACGACATCGCCCGCTGGAGGAAGCGCTGGACGCATTGCCGGCGCAGGAGGCCAGGGACCGCGCCGCCGCCCACCGCCTCGCCGCTGCGGTTCTGCGCCGAATGGGGACGCTGGACGCGGTCCTGGAACCCTTCCTGCGCAAGGAGCCCCCCGAACCGGTCCGCAACATCCTGCGCATCGGCGCTGCCGGCCTGCTGCTGCTGGAAACCCCGGTTCACGCTGCCGTTGGCACCGCCGTCGACCTGGCCAAGCGGCGCGGTCTGACGCCATTCAGCGGCCTGATCAACGCCGTGCTGCGCAAGGTCGCCACCGCCGGCCCCGAGGTCCTGGAAGACCTCGACTCGGCGCGCCTGGACACGCCCTCCTGGTTATGGACCACCTGGGGCCAGTCCGCCCGAGCGATCGCCACGGCACACCAATCGGAGGCACCGCTGGACATCACCCTGAAGCCCGGCATCCCCCCACCCGACGGCGGCCTGCTTCTCCCCACCGGTTCGGTACGCTACCCGGCCGGAACCCGCGTCGCCGACATCCCCGGATTCGAGGCGGGCGACTTCTGGGTGCAGGACGCCGCCGCCGCCTTGCCGGCGCAACTTCTCGCCGCCCAGCCAGGCGAGCACATCGCCGACCTGTGTGCAGCACCCGGCGGCAAGACAGCGCAATTCGCCGCTGCCGGCGCGGTGGTCACCGCCCTCGAGCGCGATCCCGCCCGCATCGAGCGGCTGACCGCCAACCTTGAACGGTGGAAGCTGCACGCAGACGTGATCAACGCCGACGCGACCGCCTGGACTCCGCCAGCGCTGTTCGACGCCGTGCTGCTGGATGCCCCCTGCAGCGCTACCGGAACGATACGCCGGCATCCCGACGTCGCCCGCGTGAAGCGCGCGCGCGACGTGCAAACCGTCACCCAGGCACAGGACAAGCTGCTGGAGGCGGCCGCCGCCATTCTCCGCCCCGGTGGCCGCCTGATCTATGCCGTTTGCTCGCTGCAACCCGAGGAGGGTGCATCCCGCATCGCCGCCGTCACGGCAAAAACGAGCCTACGCCACGACCCGTTCCGTCCCGACGAATTGGCTGCCCTGCCGGAGGCTCTGACCAGGGAAGGCTTCCTCCGAACCCACCCCGGCCTCTGGCGAGACCGCGGCGGGATGGACGGTTTCTTCGCGGCGAGGTTGATCCGAACCGGCTAGCCATGCTGTGTCGTGATCGGGCTCGGCCCGGTCACCCACGTGCGGCGGTGTCCGCCGCTACCGGATCAGCCAGTCGTGCAACTCGATGATGACCATCGGAGTCTGTTCGAGCCATTCAAGATTATCCGAGAACAACTCGTCCTCGCCGCCCTAGATATCTGTTTTGACGATGAACGGATAAATGTCGTCAGGTTGACTATCGAAAATCGGTCCGATCCTGCACGCCTTCTATGACCGCACTGTCGTCCACCACACCATCCGTCAGAGGCTCGGTTCTGAATCCCCAGTTGGCCCTGTCCAGGGTCGACGACGCGTACCAGAGTCGGCCGTGACGTGACGGCGGCGAGCCGGCAGGAGATCGGAAAGCCAGCGGCATTCGCCAGCAGGAGAGCTCAAAGTTCTGCCGATCCGGCTCGACCAGCACGATTTGCGCGTCGGGAAACGCACGATGGGCATAGAGCGACGCAGCGCCGATGTTCGCGCCGACATCCACGATCAGCGGTTTCTTCCCATCCTTGGCCTGGGCTCGCCGGCACGCGACCAGGTCATCGTCGCGCCTTACCGGCGCGAGGTCATAGTCCCTGTTCTCGAAGATCTGCTTGATGACCTCCTCGTCGCTCGTGTTCGGACGATACACGAACGGCCGATCCGTAGATGCAGATTCTGTCACGATTTCACCCGTGTTGAACCAACGCGCCGCTCACCGAGACGTGTCATCGCCGCCAGAGGTTAACAATCCGCTAGCAGGGGCGGGGGCGGTGATCCGCTCGAGTACCATCATGCATAAATGTCCTGATCCGCGTGCAACAGCCTGGGCACCCTGAATCGGGGTCCAGCCGGCGCATGGTCGCACGACACGTAATGCTGCCTTGTCTGACATCGGCGTGCATGTCTAGAAACAACCCATGGCCGCTCCCGAGTCCCGGCACGTCACCATTGCCCCAAGCCTGCTGGCCGCCGATTTCGGCCGGCTGAGGGAGGAAGTTGCCGCGATCGAAGCGGCCGGCGCCGATTGGCTGCATCTGGACATCATGGACGGCCATTTCGTGCCGAACATCAGCTTCGGCCCAACCGTTTTGGCAGCGTTACGCAAGCACACCAGGCTGCCGTTCGACGTCCACCTGATGATCGCGCCGGTTGATCCCTACCTGGACGCGTTCATCGACGCCGGGGCCGACCACATCAGCCTGCATCCAGAGGCGGGTCCACATCTGCATCGCTCACTCCAGCACATCCGCAACGCCGGCAAGAAGGCCGGAGTCGTCCTGAACCCCGCCACATCGCCCGACGCCGTCACCTGGGCGCTCGATCTGATCGACATCATCCTGGTGATGTCGGTGAACCCTGGCTTCGGAGGCCAGAGCTTCCTGACCTCGCAACTGCCGAAGATCGAGCAACTGCGCCGGATGATCGACGCCGCGGACCACAAGATCGCGCTGGCCGTCGATGGAGGCATCACCGCCGCGACCGCACCAGCCGTGCTCGCCGCCGGAGCCGACACCCTGATCGCGGGAACGTCGGTGTTCCACTCTCCCGACTATGCCCAGGCCATCGCCAGATTGCGGGGCCAGGACTCGGCACCAGGCCCCGACCGGTTGCGGGGCGGGCAATGAGCACCGCGTCCAGCCCAAGTCGCTGGCTCCGCGGCGCTCGCCGGGCAATGGCGCGCCTGCCCAGCCTGCGGGTGGGACGTGTGCCCGATGCCCCCGCTTTGTCCGTGCGCGATCCCTGGCCGGGTGATCCAACCCGCGGCGCGCAACTGATCAAGGGCGAACTGGAATTCGGCGGCGCCGTGCAACCCTTGCGGCAGGGCGGCTGGCACCAGATCGGAGGTTCCGCCGTGCTGCGCGCCGGCGCCCACGGATTCTCCTGGCTGCGCGACCTGCGCGCCCTCGGCACCGACGCGGCTCGGTTGCGAGCCCGGGGATTGGTGTCCGAGTGGATCGCCAACCCGCCATCGGATCCCGTCGCGCACCGCCCTGACGTCGTCGGAGCCCGCATCACCGCCTGGCTCGGCCACTACGATTTCTTCGCCGCCACCGCCGACGACGCCTTTCGCCAGCGCCTCATGAGCCGACTGGTTTCCGACGGCCGCTGCCTTTCCGCCGCGCTGCCCGCCGAGGAACTGGATGCCCGAGCGCTGACCGCTATGAAGGGGCTGGTCGCCGCCGCCGTCGCGTTGCGCGAGCACGCCGGCTTCCTGACCCGGGCGCTGCGCTTCCTGCCGCAGGAAATCAGCCGCCAGATCCTGCCAGATGGCTGCCACGCCGAACGCAGCCCCGCGGCGCAGTTGACCGCGTTGCAGGACCTGACCGAAATCCGCGCGTTGCTGCAGACCTCGCAGACCCAGGCGCCCCCGGTCCTGGCGCACGCGATCGAGCGCATGGCGCCGGCACTGCGCATGATGCGGCACGGTGATGGCGGGCTTGCCCTGTTCAATGGCAGCCGCGAGGAAACCAGCACGCTGGTCGATCTGGTGCTGACCCAGGCCGGGCGAGGCGGTCGAGGCCCTTCGGCGCTGACCGATGGCGGATTCCATCGCATGCAGGCCGGCCGCAGCGTGCTGATCGTCGACTGTGGTGCGCCCGCTCCAGTTGGCCTGGATCGCCTGGCACATGCCGGCACCCTGTCCATGGAGCTATCGATCGGCCGCGATCGGTTGATCGTCAACTGCGGCGCGTTCCTGGCCGGCCCGCCCGAATGGCATGACGCCGCCCGAGCCACCGCCGCGCATTCCACCCTGGTGATCGGCGACCTGAACAGCAGCGAACTGAAGCCCGAGGGCCTCGGTCGCCGCCCGATCACGGTGGAGGTGAATCGCCAGGAAGCGGCCGGTGCGCACTGGCTGGACGTGTCGCACGACGGCTGGAAGAAAACCTTCAACGCGGTCCACCGCCGCCGCCTCTACATGGCCGAGAGCGGCGAGGACGTCCGTGGCGAGGACCTGATCGAGGCATCCGAACCACAGCCCTTCACGCTGCGCTTTCATCTGCACCCGGATGTCCAGGCCAGCAAGCAACAGGATGGCGCCGCTGTCCTGATGCGGTTGAAATCCGGCATGTTCTGGCGGTTGCGCGCGGACGGGGCACAACTGAACCTGGAGGAGACGATCTACCTGGGCGGCGCCGAACCCCGCCGCGGCGAGCAGATCGTGCTCACCGGTTTCGCCGATGGCCCGCAACACATCAAATGGGCGCTCAGCAAGGTCGAACGCTCCGGGTGAGTCGCGTGTCGGACGTCCCCCGTAACGACGGCCCTGTCGCTCTCAGTCGAACGGGTCCCATGAATGTCAGGATAAGCCGAACGCGCGCCATCATGGCCGGGCGTGTCCCGGCCATCTGCGCACGGACTGTCGAGGAGCAGATGGCCGAGACACACCCGGCTATGACGAACAGAAAACGCGCCTCGCCCCAGCAATGAAAATCATAGAAATCACCAACGTCGACTTCTCCCTCCGGCATTTCCTGCTGCCGCTGATGCGCGCCATCCGCGCCCGCGGGCACGAGGTCGTCGGCGCCTGTGCCGAAGGTCCCCTGCTGGCCGACGTCCGCGCGGAAGGCTTCCGCGTCATCGCGATCCCCTTCGTCCGCCGCCTGTCGCCCCTGGCGCATTTCCGCGCGTTCCAGTCCCTGGTCGCCATCCTGCGGGCCGAAAAGCCCGACCTCGTCCACGCCCACATGCCGATCAGCGGCTTCCTCGCCCGCCTCGCCGCCCGCATCGCCGGCGTGCCGAAAGTCGCCTATACTTGCCACGGCTTCCTGTTCAACCACGCCTCGTCATCGCTGCCTCGCCGCGGTCTGTCCTTCGCCATGGAATGGATTGGCGCCAAGCTGACCGACATCTTCCTGACGGTCTCGGAAGCCGAGGCCCGGGACGCCCGCCGCCTGCACATCGCCCCCGGGGCCGAAGCGATCGGCAACGGCCGCGACCCCGCCGTCTTCCGCCCCAACCGGATCGCACGGCACCAGGTCCGGCAAGACCTCGGCGTCCCGCGC
The DNA here is from genome assembly GCA_028291505.1 of Rhodopila sp. Taxonomy (GTDB): domain Bacteria; phylum Pseudomonadota; class Alphaproteobacteria; order Acetobacterales; family Acetobacteraceae; genus Rhodopila. The sequence continues at coordinate 19,594 of JAQGHW010000599.1, forward strand.
GACCGGGTCGTCATCATCGCCGTTTCCCGCCTGGTCTGGCACAAGGGCTACCCTGAACTCGCCCTCGCCATGCGATCGGTTCCGGAGGCCGAACTCTGGGTCGTCGGCGAGCGGCTGGAAAGCGATCGAGGCGCCGACATGGCAGCCCTGCTGCGTGCCGCCGGTCTGGGCTACCGCCTGCGTATGCTCGGCTATCGCACCGACATCCCGGCGCTGCTCGCCGCCGCCGACATCTTCACCCTGCCCAGCCGCTTCGAGGGCCTGCCAATGTCGGTCATCGAGGCAATGCTGACCGGCCTGCCCGTCGTCGCCACCAACATCCGAGGCCCAGCCGAACAAGTCATCGACGGGGTCACCGGCCTGTCGGTGCCCGCTGGCGACGCCGCGGCGCTGGGTGCCGCTCTCAGCAGACTGGTGCGCGATCCCAATCTACGCGCCCAAATGGGACAGGCCGGCCGCCAACGCGCACTTGACCGCTACGACGAAGCCAAAGTCCTGTCCCACACCCTGGACCTGCTCGGCCTGTAGGTTTATCCCGCCCCGCTCACAGCCTTATCGGAATTTCGCCGCCATGACCGACATCGTTCCCATTCGACGGGC
>JAQGHW010000602.1 GCA_028291505.1 Rhodopila sp.
CCGGCGTACCCGATGCGGCGATCGACGCGGTCAGCGCCGTGCTGGCATCGCCTGACGTAGCCAGCTTCGACCCGACCCAGCGGGCACTGCTCGCCGGCAAGCTGGCGACGGAGACTACGACCACGGCGCAGTCCAAGGCAGCCCTGGCCTTCGCCGAGGCAGCGCTTCCCGATCTGGACAACGGTCTGGTCACCGATCCTGATGCCAGCTTCAACCTGCTGCGTGGTGCGGCCAGGCTCAATGCCGCGCTGGGTGACGCGGGCCGAGCGGTCGATCTGGCACGCCGGGCGCGAGCACTGGCGGCGGGCAAGTGGGGTCCGGCCAGCTACGCGGCCACCAGCGCCCTTCGCGTCGAGGCGGACGCCGAAGCCGCCCGACACGACTTCCTCGCGGCCATCGCGCGGCTGACCGAGGCGGCGGGGATGCTCGATGGCCCCAAGTCCGGCCTCACCCGAGTTCAGATCGCGATCGAACTGGGCAACATGCGGTGGCGTGTCGGCCGCAAAGACGCTGCCATCACCGATTACCTGGCGCTGGCGGACTCTCCTGCACTGTCGGATGCCGAACCCGGGACAAGGGCCGCGATGCTCGCTCTGCTGGGTGAGGCTCTGGTGCGGATGGAAGCCCTCGAACCCGGTGCCAAGGCATGCGGGCAGGCCACCGAGCTGGCGACGCAGCAGCCAACGCTCGCCAGCTACTACGTCGTGAAGGCGTTGTTGTGTTCGGGAGGTGCGGCGCTGGCGCTGGGGCGGCCGGCCGACGCGCTGGACGCCGCGAACCGAGCGCAAACGGCGCTGTGGGCGTACATTGCCGCGCCGGCCGAACCCAGCCGGATTTCTCAGCTCGCCGTTGTCGATCTGCGGGCGGGCGCGTTGCGTGACAGCAACAGAAACAACGAAGCCCTTGCGGCCTACCGGGATGAACTGGCGCTGGCGCGAAAGAGCGGCGACATAGCATCGCAGGGCGCGACCTGGTCGCAGATCGCCTACGTCCAGGGGCAGTTGGGCCTGTACAAGGACGCGGACGACAGCGGCGTTGCCGGGTTGGCGCTGCTGGGACCCGACGGCGCCCTCCGGCCCCGCGCCAACCTGCTCAACACCCGCGCCCTGGCAGCCGTGGCGTTCGGTCGGCCCGCCGATGCGGTGCCGTTCTTCGAGTCCTCATTGGCGCTGCGCCGAAAAGAAGCGGTCATCGAACCGCTGGCCATCGCCTCCGGTGAGCGGGACCTGGCCGTCGCGCTGTCGGAACTCGGGCGCAACGCCGAAGCGGGGCGGCATATGGATGTCGCGATCGACGGATACCGCGCCCTTGGCGAATCCCGGCACCCCTTCTTGGTTGTCGCGTTGGACCGTCGGGTGTCGATCGCCACCGCCGCCGGCGATCCAAACCGCGCCGAGAGCGCGTTGCGCGAACTGTTGCCGTTGCAGGATCGGACCAGCGATGATGCCGCCGGAGCGCGCATCCTCCTGGCCGGCCTGCTGGATAATCAGGCGCGCCAGGACGAAGCCGACATCCTGCGTACCCAGGCGTTGTCCATCGTAACCGGCAGGCATGGTGCGAACAGCGTGGAAGCCGTCCGAGTCCGCCTGGCGGCATTGGCATCTCTTCGAGAATCCGGCCGGCTGGTGGAGGCTGAAGCCGCCGGGCGGGCGTGCGCAAGCCAGGCCGCGGCCATGCACGACGTGCTGTTGTCCTGCCTGATGGCGCAGGCCGAGACCGCGCTAACGGCCGGGACCAATCGCATCGCGTTGGAGATCAGCGCCCGGGCAGTGCAAGAGGCGGAAACCTATTGGACCCAGAATGGTGGGATCCTGGTGCAGGCGCTGACCCTGCAAGCACGCAGCGAAGCGGCACTTGGCGATGCGGACGCGGTGCTTCGGGTGTACGACCGGATCCACGGTCTGACTCCCGGGCAGGGCATCAATCGCGGCTGGACCGACTTCAGCGAGGGCCGGCTGCTGATGCAGGCAGGCGAGAACTCGATCGGGCAGGCAATGCTGCGGCTGGCGCTGGAGCAGGCCAATCATTTGCATGACGCCGGGCTGGCGGTCGCGGCAACGGAGGCGTTCGCCGAACAATTGGTGGAGGCGGGCAGGGGGCCGCAGGCGATCCAGCTGTGGCAGGCGGTGCTGCCGTTGCTGTCCGAAGACGCGCCGGTGTATCGGGTGACGGTGCTGGAAGGGATGGGCACGGCGTCTGCCGAAATGGGCAAGTCGCAGGACGCCGCTCGGTTTTTCGGTGAGGCCGTGTCGCTCAGCCGCACCGAGATGGGCGCCGGGTCGCTCACCTACGATCGGTTGGTGCTGGCCTGGGCCGCGGCGCTGATGCGATCGGGCGAGCCTGCCAAATCGGACGAAGCGCTGCGCCTGCTGGCCAACGACACCAAGCCGGTGGCGCAACGACTGTGGACCATTGGGCAGATGCGGCTGGCATCGATGACGAACGACCCGGTGGCCGCGGTTCTGCTCGCCCGCTCCGTGATGGAACAGGCGCGCGCCGCGTTCGGTCCCGCCAGTGTCGGGGCGGCGTTCGCTCGGGTGGATCTGATCGAGGCGTTGGTCGAGACCCACAAACATGTGGACGCGGCGGATCTGAATGACGCGCTGGCAATCATCCAGGCGCAGGACCCTGATTGGCACATAGCCTATCTGGCCGCTCGATTGCGCGGTTCGCTGGCGGTCCATACCGGTCGGCTGAACGACGCGACGATTTTGTTCATGCGGGCTGAACTGCTGGCGACCGCGCATGAAGGGGTTGGAAGCCTGGCGGCGGCGACGCAGCGCGCGAACCGCGCCTCGGTGCAACTGCTGACCGGGCACGCCGGCGAGGCGGATACGCTGTATCGTCAGGCGCTGGAAATGGCGGCGCCGGATGGGGATTGGCGGAATACCGTCTGGGCGGGCATCGCCGGCGATGCGGCGGTCGCGGCGGAGCGGGTGGGCGACATCGAGCGAGCCATACATCTGCGCAGCGACGCCGGCGGGCTGATGCCGCCGGTCACGGTGCGCGAGTCGATCCGCTGGATTTGACGCGGCCGGGGATGCCCGGGGCCACGGCATTCGCTTTGTGTCATGGCCGGGCTCGGCCCGGTTGCTCACGACTTCGATCGGACTCGCAGCCCAATGCCAGTCCAGGCCCGGCCAACACAGGTCATACCCTGGCGCCTACGGGTGTCCACATTTCCAGGCACGCCGTCCTAATCCTTGTAGGGGCGGTTCTTGACCATTGCACGCCGCGTAGCTCTGCCGCCCATGCCGAATCGATGTCACAACGGTCGGACGGGAGGAGATCCCAGCCGTCGGGCTGGCCGTCATTGAGTGCACGCTTGCTGGACGTGACTGGAATCGTTTGCACCGTGCCGACGCTGCCGATGCGTCCCGAATGCTTCAGTAAGTCAAAAACACCCGGTGCCGATCAATATTCCCTCCTATTACTTAACAAATTGTTAACGCGGTTCGCCGCGGGAGGAAGTATTGAGGGAGACTCGGAAGCATCGGTCGTCTCCCCTCCACAAGCGCGCGAGCCCACCCCGCCAACGCTGGCGGGGTGGGCCTGATCGTGCCCAGGAGTGACGTTACCGGGGTAATTGCGGCGGTTTATTCAGCCGCCAACGGAACAGATGCGTATTTCGCGATCCATTCCCGACCGAGCTGGACCGCTTCGTCGGGAGTTAACCATGACCAATCGGCCCCGCGGGAGCGGAGCGCGACCCATACCGTTTCGCCGTGGATATGCTCTTCGACCGCAAAGGGTGTAGAGTTCGACATGAAGCTGCCTTGTACGTAGAGATTTGAAATGTTCAGACCGCTCTGCCACATGGTTTTGTATCGCATCACACAAAGCTCACATATCAGTGTAATCGCGATTTCGTGATCGGCAGTGCCACATTCTTGCCGCATCTGCCGAGCGCACCGCAACTGAAAAATCGACGTTGTTACGCCAGCACTGAAAATTCCCTCCGGATACCGTCGGGCGTGTGATCCGTGCAACAGCGACAGGCCGCTCGTTTCGCTGTCAGAAGCCGAACATGTGATCCAGCGAAAACCCGCCGGCCTCATTCATCAGCCCGTGATAACCGAACAGCCGGCACGTCGAATCGCGCACCAGGACGTAGCCATCCGGTCCAGCCGCCGCAAGAAGCGCGCTATCGAATGCGGTGTGCGGCCAGACGACGACCGATCCCGAACAGCGGATGGCAACCGGGGTCTCGGCGATCGGCGCGCCGCTGCCGTCATGCAGTTGTAGCACGGTCGAGGAAACCGGATGCCACGGCCCGGACGCCGGATAGATCAGCGCGGCGAAGCTGTGCCGGTTCCGGTCGCCCAACTTCAGAAACAGCCGGGTGGACAGGCCGGGCGGCGGCCCGGAGTAGGATTGCGGTTCATCGCGATAGGTCATCGCGGTGTTGAAGATGTGCGCGCCAAAACTCGACTCGGCGACGTGGCCGGACTGCCGGTCCTCATATCGGAACAGCGCGTGCAGCCAGCCGTCGGCCTCACCTCCATCGCGAAAATCGTAGACCAGTTCAGCATGTCCCTGATCCACGTCGAACGCCTCCATATCCATCGCCAGGTCATGGTCGCGCGGCAGGCACCCGAGGAACTTTTCGGCGCGCTTGCTGCCGTCCGCGGCGAACACGTCGAGCCGTAGCGGCAGGTTGCCCTGGCAGGTGGACATCGGTGTCGGCTGGAACACGGTTCGATACCGAGCTCGTGGCAGGATCGGGAAGGGCAGGATGTAGCCGCGACCCATCTCCGCCGGCAGTGACGGGATGCCGGGATCGCTGCGCAGGTTGTCCCGCTCCACGTTGACATGCGCGATGCGCACGCGGTGGTTCTGCGTCACCTCATACCTGGGGCGCACCACGTGCCGTCCGGTGCGAATTTCGACCTGCGCGGGCCAGCGCAGACCCGGCAGGAAGTCGGCGAC
>JAQGHW010000638.1 GCA_028291505.1 Rhodopila sp.
CGCACCACCGAGGCGACCTTGAGGCCGGTTCCAGGAGTGGGGGCCAGCGGTGCCATGTCGGGGCCGCTGCGTGGGACCGAGGTGATAAAACAGACCACCAGGTCCGCGCGGCGGTCGTTGTCCTGCGAGACCACCAGGGCTGGGCGTCGCTTGTCGCCGGACAGGTCGGTGAACGGGAAGCGTGTCGATCTTCCTCATGCAGTTCAGCGCTGGGATAACGAAGTCAAGGCGTTGACCCTTGGCGATTTCACGCAACTGTACCCCTTACGATTTCAGTGTGCGGCGTATTGTCCCTTTATCGCTTCAGTGTGAGACGGGTGTCATCACGGATCCGCACCGGAAATCTGGTCGAGTATGCTGGGTCGCCCTGGCGGGTGCTGCGTGTTCTGGGTGTCGAGGCGGTATTGTTGCGGTCGGACACGGGGGCGGAGGTGTCAGTCGACCCGCTGGCGATCCGGTTTCCTGAAGCCTGTCCGGCGCTACCTTCACTGCTCGTGACCGATGAGTTGGCCTACAGCGAGGACAATTGGGCGGAGGCCACGCGTCGGCACGACCTGGTTACGGCATTGGCTGGCAAAGCGTCGAGAACAACCGCGGACGTGGCGACGGCCGCCATGTCACTCGGTGTGACACCGCGTCACGTCTGGGGATTGCTGCGGCGATCACGGGCCAACGGTCTGGAAATCGCGGGATTTTTGCCGAGCCGCCGCAGGCCGCGTGCGATGCGCCTGGGTTCCGGTACTGAAGCAATCATTCAGCAGGCCATTGATCGGCACTACGCCAAACTGAGCCGGCCTGGCCTCCAGAGTCTGGTCCGCGAAGTCGCGGGCCGTTGCAAGGCGGCTGACCTCCCCTCCCCGTCTGCCAAAGCCGTCAAGGCACGGGTCCGGGCGCGCGATCAGGTCTGGCTGGCTCGCCGGCGCGAGGGACCGGGGAAAGCTCGATCGCTCGCTCTTCTGACAGGCGCTCATCCCGGCGCCGCCGCTCCCTGGGAAAGAGTTCAGATCGACAGCACCCCCTGCGACATTCGCCTTGTCGCCGAGACCGAACGTACGGTCATTGGTCGTCCGACCATCACCTTCGCGATCGACATTTATAGCCGGACTATTCTCGGGTTCTCGGTCTCGCTACAGAGTGCGTCCACGATCACGGTGGCGACCTGTCTCGCCCACGCGTGCCTGCCCAAGCGGGACTGGCTGGCACAGCGCGATCTCGCCAACGTGCACTGGCCGGTCTGGGGCAAGCCGCTTGTCCTCGAATACGACCAGGGTCCGGAAAACGAAGCAAAAGGCATCCAACGCGGCCTCCGCCTGCACGGCATCCGATCGAAGGTGCGACAGAAAGGTCATCCCGAACATCATGGCACGATCGAGCGGCTGATCGGCACCATGATGCGGCGTATCCACGAGCGGCGGGGCACGACGTTCGGCAGCATCAATGAACGAGGCGACGCTGAGCCGGACCGTTTGGCCTGCCTGAGCCTGCCGGAACTCGAGCAGGTCGTGGTGCTCGAGATCGACCACTACAATCACAGCGCCCACGCCGGTATCAGCGACCGCCCACTCGATCGCTATCTCGCCTGGTACCAGCAGCCGAACCTCCCCGACGATCAGCGGATCCCGCCTCTCCTTCCCGCGGGCCGTTTTTTGCTCGACTTTTTGCCGTACGAGCGCCGCCGTTTGGTTCGAACCGGATTCCGACTGTTCCGCGTCGATTACAGCGCGCGCGACCTGCTGGGGATGTGGAAACGGCAAACCAGGCGAAGATTGAGCGCATCGTGGTCTACGACCCGCGCAGCCTGGCAACGGTATGGGTCATCGACGACGAGGATGGCGAGTACGTTTCGGTGCCTTACCGTGTACCGCGCGCCGACATGACACTGGCGGAGAGCGTGGCCGGGCGACGGAAACGACAGACACTCAAGGCCGAAGACCGGACTGAGACGCGCTTGTTCGAAGCCGTTTCACAGGTCCGCGCGGTCGAGGAACGGGGCCGAACCGCGACCTCTCGTATGAAGGCCGAGCGTTCACGGCAGGCACGGCGTGCCGTGGCGGCGAAGGTCTCGGGTGACGCTGTCAGCGTCACCCGAGCGGTTGCTGGACTTTCGTTGCCGACGCCGCGAACGCCAATGCCGCCCGCGTTCATCGAACCGTTCGTCGATGTCGAGGACCTATAGATGACCCTGGGCGCCGACACCGGACATCTGGATGAAGCCGTGCGTCCGAGCCTCCGGTTGCCGGACGAACGTCGAATCGCGATGATCGACCGGGATCGGTGGATTGGTTACGGACGCGCCCAGGACGCCATCAGCGAACTGGAGCGCATTCTTCGCTCAGAGCGGCGTCAGCGACCAGACAACCTGCTCATCGTTGGAGCCAGCAATCAGGCGACATGGTGCTTACCTCCGTATGTTATTGCAGTACCAGAGCTTCCTGGCGAGGGTCGTTTGGGACCGGGCGCCTTCCATTGAGCGCCGCCTCGCGCACGGCCGGTAGGTCCAGGTCGGCGAACGCAATGATCCAGGGTGCGCCGGGACAGGCCTGACGAGCCGGCAGCAGCTTGTCCTGGATCAACCGGATCGCCGTCATCTTGCTGATCCCCAGCTCCTGCGTTGCCTCGTCCAGGACCAGCTCGCCTCGTTCTCGCCGCTCGCCCTCCCGGTAGCAGGGCACCTGTCGCTGGTTGCGGAACGCACAGACGCGCGCCTTGGTCCAGGTGTGCCCCTTGGCTGTGCGGCGGCCGGCGCGGTTCAGAAACGCCGCGATGGTTCCGTCTGGCACCACCCGGGCAAGTTCTGTGACGATGCGCGCGGTTTCAACGTCAGTCTGCCAGCGATGTTCGCCTGATCGTTGCTTACGAGTTTCTAGTTCGGTGTGATCGCCACCTTGCCAGTGGAGCAGAAAGCGCAATTTGCCATCCGTGATCGTCACCACCACCTCGCGTAGCACCGTCCGCAAGATGCGCTTCTTGATTGCAACCGAGGCGGCTGGATCGTGCCACAGCGCGGACACCTCGCGGCCCAATGCAAGCAGCTGGTCGCGGTCATCAGCCGCAGCGCTCTCCTCCTGCTCGGCCGCCGCCGCCGCCAGCTCCGCCTCGCGCTGGGCGACGACCACCAGGCTCGCGTTCCAGCGCCGCTCGAGTTCCGCCGCCACCAGCCGATTGTCGGGATCCACCGCGTCGTATTGGCGGCGGGCATGGCCGGCCTCGTAACGTGCCTGCTCGAGGGCCAGGGTACAGTGTCGCTGCTTTTCGGAGCAGGCCTGTTCCCGCTGCTCGAGCGCATCCAGGGACGCCGCGATCCCGAATGGCTGCAGCACGCGCAGCACCTCCTCCGAGACCGCGCGATCAGCACGGACACTGCCGAATGAAGTGGCGCAGCTCGGCACACCATGGTTTACGTTGGCACCGCGGCAGTGATAGCGCGCTGACGTCTGGTGACCGGCGTAGGCCACATGCAGTTTGCGGCCGCAGTGG
>JAQGHW010000648.1 GCA_028291505.1 Rhodopila sp.
TTGGAAAAGTCAGGAGACAGCGATGACCTTGTTGCGTGATGAATCTGGATTGGAGGCAAGCTGCCTGTTCGGGCTCGATTCCCCGTTTCGAACGCGCCATGCAGACGATGCCATGACGCCGATTGGATCGGGTGTTACCAGGCGTAAGACGGCGCAAAGCCCTGTTACCGGTGCCACTCGGATCAGCGAGCGCGTTGGGCGGCGACCGGGAGTCTGTCAGCTTACTGCGGCCTCGCGGCGGCCTTGGGCAGGCTCGCGATATAGTTCGCGACGGCGGTCCGTTCCGGCTGGTTGAGGGCGGTGGCCACAGCCCGCATCGCGGCGTTGTGCCCATCGGGGCCGGCATAGTGGGCAAGCCGCGCAAGAACCGTCGCCGCCGGCAGCCCGGCCAGCGCGGGAGCTTTCAGGGCCGGATTCCCCTCCAGCTTCGCACCGTGGCAGGACATGCAGGCGGACGCCTCGCTGCCGGTGCCGTGCTCGACGATGTCCATCCCCTGAGAAACGGGCGCGGCCGCCGTCAGCATCAGACCAGCCAGGGCGAGGCCGGTTAAAGGCATTCCGGTCATAGTATAGGCTCCAGATAAATAGGGCCGGTCGCGCCGGCCGTGCCCGCCCATAATCGATCCATATGGCATAGGTCTTAAGTTAACCTTGTTATGCGCTGCAAACCGCTGCCCGGCACCTGTGCCCGGTATCCAGCGCTTGGTGCAATGTCCACCAGTTCGCGCGAGGCCTCGAGGAACAGCCGTTGGACGGCCTCGATCCGCTGTAGAAGAATGAGATCATGAGCCCTGCGGTCGCGGGGGGATTGGACAGTTCATTGCGCTGGTCCTGACCTGCCGCAGCGCGGGACCCGGTGAAGCGGCGCCGGACGACGGGCGGGCTCGGCTTCCCGTCGTCCAACCCGGGATCACTGCCCCTTGGCAGCCTCTTCAATGAGCGCAGCGACCTCTGCGGGATGCGCCACAGGAGAGGCGTGGCTCGACTGCAGCGTCACAGTCGTGGCCTTCATGCGCTGAGCGAAGAAGGCCTCGGCCTGGGGTGGAATCATCAGGTCGTTGGCCGATATCGCGTAGTAGGTCGGCTTCAGATGCCAGGCGGCGACGGTAGCCTGGGCGCCAAAGGCGGCGCCGTTGATCGGCCGCTGCTTCGTGGCCAATTCGGCCCCTTCCGGGGCCGGCACGTCGCCGACGAAAACATGCGGGAACGCAGCGGGGTCAACCGACAAAAAGCCCTTGGCGTCCGGATGAACCGCCTTCAGACCTTCCGTTGGCGGCCCGTTGCTCGAAAGAGCCTGGACGCTTTCCCCCTTGTCGGGCGCGAAGGCGGCGACGTAGACCAGCGCCTTGACCTTAGGGCTGTCACCGCCTTCCCCAATCACAACGCCGCCCCAGGAGTGGCCGACCAGGACGGTCGATCCCTTCTGGGCGTCCAGCACCTTGCGGGTCGCGGCGACATCGGCATCGAGAGAGGTCAACGGAATATCGACCTCGGTGACCTTCAAGCCCTTGTTGCGCAGCAGATGGGCCACTTGGTCCCAGCTGGACTTGTCGGTAAAGGCGCCGGGCACGAGCACCACATTGTGGGCGGTTGCGGCGGAGGCAGCGACGGGAGCTCCCATCGCCAAAATAGCAGCCAGGGCGGCGCCGACAGTGTGCATTTTCATGGGATTGGCCTTTCAACAGAGCGAATAAGACGGAAGATCAGAACATTTCTGACCAAGGCGGCCTTTCGCGAAAAACGACTGTGGCTGCTTAGAAAGCGACGTATGATCATGTGGTTATGTGCTCTCTACGGGCACTGATATATTCAGTTAGAAAATCTTAGCCATGATCGAACTGCCGAAAAATTTAACCATTCGTCTCGAAATGGGGGTGGGCAACCCCGCCTCGACAGACCTGCTGTCACATGTGCTGGCGCAGATCCGCCTCGCGGGAGACCAAGTCTATTCCTGCAGCCTCCCACCGGAGAGCCACATGGAACTGCAAGCCGAGGCCGCGCATATCTGCATCGTGACGGAGGGCACCCTGCACGTAGAAGGCGATGCGTGCAGGACAGTGGTCATCGACACCGGCGACCTCGTGATGCTGCCGCGTGGCGCTGGCGACCTGCGATTGGCGGCCTCAGGCGGCCCGGTAACCGCGCTCATCTGCCGGTTCCGGTTCGATCCCGACAGCCTTCCCGGCATGCTGTCCGCTTTACCCCAGTCCATCCACATTCGACAGGCGGAGGGCGCGGGCTGGCTTGAGGGGATCGTGCATTTTCTGCTGATCGAGGCCAGCGACATCCAGCCGGGCGCAGCCCTGATGGTATCCCGCCTGATCGACTTGGTGGTCATCCGCACATTGCGCAGCTGGATCCATCGCGGCCCCCCGTCCGGATGGCTCGGAGGACTTTCCGATTTGCGCATCGCGAGTGTTCTCAAGGCCATCCATGAACGGCCAATGCAGCGGTGGAGCATCGAGGCCCTGGCCGCCATTGCTGGAATGTCCCGTTCCAGCTTTTGCGAGCGCTTCACCACCTTGGTGGGCCGTTCGCCGCTGCGCTATCACAATGAGTGGCGCCTGGCGTTGGCGCGGGACCTGCTGGCCAGGCGCGGCGCACGGGTCGGTGAGATCGGGTTCAGTATCGGTTATGCGTCAGAAGCCGCCTTCAGCCGCGCTTATAAGGCCCAGTTCGGGCATTCACCCCGTGTCGAGCACAGACTGCACAAAACCGCGGACCGATAGGCGCGATCACCGCGCGCGCCTCATGGCCAGAGCCAAAGGACCTCGGTGATCGGAAGGCTGCAGGCCGCCTCCGTCCGGGCGATCGCGCAACACCCTGGCGCTTGCGCAAAACCGTGCTCGCTCATCCAAGCGTCTTGGGTGACAGCGCTTTGCACGCCCTGACGCCTCGTAACACCCGATCCAACGGCCGTTATGTCATCTCTTCCGTGCCGCTCCGAACGGACGGTTTTCACAGAGCGCCTGGAGGATGACATGAACGAACTCACTTCTGCGAACCGCGAGGTCGCCACGCTGGAGACAGCGCCCACCCGTTACGTCGAAGGCAGCGGCATCCGCTTCGCCTATCGCCAGCTCGGTCCGTCGCCCGGAACCCCGCTGGTGCTGCTGCAGCACTTCTCGGGCAACATCGACGCCTGGGACCCCACCGTCGTGAACGCCCTGGCGGCCGATCGTCCCGTGATCGCCTTCGACAACGCTGGCGTCGGCCGCTCGACCGGCCAAACCCCCGACAATGTTGCGGCGATGGCCCGCGACGCCGTCACCTTCATCAATCTGCTCGGCTTCTCCAAGGTCGACCTGCTGGGCTATTCCCTCGGCGGCTTCCTCGCCCAGCAGATCGCCGCCGAGCACGGCTCGCTGGTCCGCAAGCTGATCCTCGTCGGCACCGCGCCGCGGGGCGGTGAAGAGCACCTGCTGGCGGTCCTCAAGGAGGCCTTCTCCAACACCGAAGCGCCGGATCCGCGGCTGCCGCTGTTCTTCACCCCGTCGGCCGGCAGCCAGGCCGCCGGCAAGGGGTTCCTGAGCCGGGTCTATACTCGAAAGGAAGATCGCGACACCGATGGCGGCAGCGCCGTGACCGATCCGCAGGCCAAGGCCCTGATCACCTGGTGTGCCACGCCCGATCCCGAGCACGCCGTCCTGCGTGCCATCACCCAGCCTGCCCTCGTGGTCAGCGGCAGCAACGACACCATGCTGCCCCCGGACAACGCCTACACAATGTTCAAGGGTCTGAGCAACGCCCAGCTGGTCCTTTTTCCCGACTCCGGCCACGGCGCCCTGTTTCAACACCACGAGCTGTTCGTCAGCCACGTCCGGACCTTCCTGGACGCATAGCCGGTGGCAGCGTGACCCCGGCCCGGTCCTTCGCGCGCCCGGGCCGTGCGGTCCTGGCTGACACGAAATTCCCTTGTTATCCGTTGGAGTGGCAAATGAGCGAAGCGTCAACTCACGAGCGTTTCGACGCTGAATTCGTCCGCGAGGTGCAAGAAAACCAGCTTCGACTCCGCGGAACCCTTCGAGCCTCCTACGACTTTATCGTGTGCGGATCCGGTTCCTCCGGCGGGGTCGTAGCGCGGCGTCTGGCCGAGAATCCGGACGTCTCGGTGCTGCTGATCGAGGCCGGCGGGAGCGACAGCGCGCCGGAGGTGGAAATGGCGGCGGCCTGGCCGCTGAATCTGGGCAGCTCTCGCGACTGGGGGTTCACGGCGTTGCCCAACCCTCACCTCAACGGACGCGCCATCCCGATGAGCATGGGTAAGGTGCTGGGGGGCGGGTCGAGCATCAACGTCATGCTCTGGGCACGCGGCCACAAGAGCGACTGGGATTACTTCGCTGCCGAGGCCGGTGATCCCGCCTGGAACTATGAATCCGTCC